>NZ_JAUSUN010000027.1:0-45395 GCF_030814065.1 Mesobacillus stamsii | reverse complement strand
TGAGCCAGGATCAAACTCTCCAAAAAAGAGTATGAGTTTAGCTCATAAGTTAAAACGTTGGCTCATGAGCTTCTATAATAGAAGCCATGATAATTGATTGTTTGTTGACGCTTGTTTGTTTAGTTTTCAAAGAACAATTTTGTGTGCGCCGCTCAGAAGCGACTTTATAAATATAACATTTTCATTCTATTTATGTCAATAACTTTTTTTAAGAAGAATTTCATGGACATGGTTGTTTTGTCACTGACTTTGAAAATTATAGCAGGAAAATATCTAGAAAGCAATACCTATTCTCTATTAAATTTTAAAAAAGCTGGGCATACATAGCCAGCTTTTAATGGATGATCTCCTCGATATGTAAATATCTGTGTTTTTCTAAAGCAAGAATTTGCTTTGACTCTAGCAATTTTACTAGTGGCCTTGCTGGATTTTTTTCGTCTACAAAAATAATTTCTGCCGATTGTCCGTTAGAGAGGCGGATTTTCGTGCCAACCGAATAATTCATGATCGCTGTACTTAATGCCTTCAAAACGGTAATATCAAACTCTCCGAACAAATCTTCATTGATCGTTTCCAGCACTTTAAACGGGGAATGCTTTGGCTTGTAAATTCTTTCAGAAGTCATTGCGTGAAAGGAATCAGCCACTGCAAGAACTTTCGCATATGGGTGGATTCTGCTTGCCTTTTCGCCGAAAGGATAGCCGCTACCATCCATCCTTTCATGATGATGCAAAATGGCAAGCTTGGAAGTATCCTTCAGCAACGGGCTGTTTTTGACCATCTGATAACTGAAGGTTGGATGTTTTTTGATTTCCTCAAATTCCTCCACTGTTAAAGCGGTGCTTTTGTTCAGAAGGCTTGGACTGATTTTCGCCATGCCGCAATCCGATAAACATCCAGCAAGCGCGATTTGAGCCACTTCTCCTTTGCTGTAATTGATTTTTTTTGCGATGAACGCACTGATGATTCCTACCGCCAAAGGGTGATCATACAGATATTCCGTCTTGCTGGTATAATGATGCAGATGGAATATATCCGCCGAATTCATATCAGTTTGCTCAATAAGCGGCAAAACGATCGATCTTAGTTTGGCAATATTAATTGGCATCCCTGATTGCCAAGAAATGAATTCTTTCTTAAATTCCTGCTTGGCCTGTAAAAACAAACCAACAAACGTTCGATCAGGCTTGTCGTCATCCACACTATCTTTTCCGGTTGTTGGAGTTGAGTACGGCATTCCATTTACAAGTGTTTTCTCTACATTCACTTCTTTCACCAGGAAAATTTTCAAAATATTGATTAGATGCTCTGATAAAACAGTGTTCTTGCTCATGATGGGTCTATTCGTTTTACTTAGAACATCTTCAGTGAGGATACTGCCCTCTCTTAAGTTATCTACTAGTACGCGCAAGGCCATCCCCTCCGGAATTTTTCATCTCTTACAAATATTTTACTTTATTTTACCAAAAAAGGGGAACACATTTTTGTGCTCCCCTAAAAAGTTTATTCTTCTTCTGGATCATTCGTTGTTTCTACTGCTTCACTGCTATCCTCATCTGGGGTAACGATTGCTTCCGCGTTCTCTTCCTCTTCCAGTTCTTCCGGCTTATCTTCTTCCTTGTCAACTTTCGCAACTGTCGAAACGTACTCATTTTCTGCTTTGTTGAGATTGATGAGTTTCACACCTTGTGTATTACGGCCTGTCATCGAGATAGAGCTTACCGGAATACGGATCAGCACACCTCCTGTAGTGATTAGCATCAGGTCTTCCTCTCCTGTCACGACTTTCATCGTTACAAGATCCCCATTCTTTTCAGTGATATTGCAAGTCTTGATTCCTTTTCCGCCTCGTCCTTGCCTTCTGTATTCTTCGGAAGGTGTCCGTTTACCGTAACCGTTCTTGGTAACGACGAGGATTTCGGCACTTTCTTCAAGGACTTCCATACCGACGACTTCATCACCGGCGGAAAGACGGATCCCTTTCACTCCTGTGGCAGTACGGCCCATGGAACGGACATCTGTTTCAGGGAAGCGGATCAGCAAGCCAGCTTTGGTGCCGATGATCATTTCCTTGGTTCCGTCTGTCAGGCGAACAGAGATCAATTCATCCCCTTCACGCAGGTTCAAAGCAATCAGCCCGTTATTGCGTATATTCGCGAAGGAGGTAAGTGGAGAACGTTTCGAAATTCCTTCTTTCGTTGTGAAGAACAGATACCAGTCGTCCACGAATTCTGACACAGGGATGATGGCATTGACCCACTCACCCTTTTCGACTTCCAACAGATTAATGATCGGGATTCCTTTCGCTGTCCGGCTAAATTCCGGTATCTCATACCCCTTTGAACGATAAACCTTTCCCTTGTTTGAAAAGAAAAGAATGGTATCGTGAGTCGAGGTAGTAATTAAATGCTCGACGAAATCATCATCATTCGTTCCCATCCCCTGGATTCCGCGACCTCCGCGGCGCTGCGCCCTATATGTCGAAACAGGTAGGCGTTTCACGTACCCATTATGGGTGAGGGTAATGACAATGTTTTCACGAGGGATCAAATCCTCGTCCTCAATCATTTCAAGACCGCCTGAGACAATCTCCGTGCGGCGCTCATCTTTGAAGCGCTCTTTGATTTCCGTAAGCTCTTCCCGAATGATTTCGAGCACCTTTTCATTGTCGGCCAGGATCGCTTTTAGTTCGATAATCAACTGCATAAGGTTCTGAAATTCTTCCTCAATCTTTTCGCGTTCCAAACCTGTTAGTCTCTGCAATCGCATATCAAGAATGGCCTGAGCTTGCTTTTCCGATAGAGTAAACTGTGTCATCAAGCCTTCTCTGGCAATATCCGTCGTGCGCGAGCTTCTAATCAGCCTGATGACCGCATCAAGATTATCAAGTGCGATTCGCAGCCCTTCGAGAATATGGGCACGCGCTTCCGCCTTCCGAAGTTCAAATTCTGTGCGTCGGCGAATGACGACAACCTGGTGATCCAGATAATAGGTTAAACATTGCTTCAAGTTCAGAACCTTTGGCTGTCCATCGACTAAAGCAAGCAGGTTGATCCCAAAGCTTGTCTGCATGGCGGTTTGTTTATACAGATTATTTAAAAGGACATTGGCATTCGCATCCTTGCGAACTTCAATGACAACCCTCATTCCTTTACGGTCCGATTCATCCCGCAAGTCAGTGATGCCGTCTAGCCTTTTATCGCGGACTAATTCAGCAATTTTCTCAATTAGCTTTGCTTTATTAACCTGGTAGGGCAGTTCCCTGACGATAATGACTTCCTTGCCGTTTGATTTTTGTTCCATTTCAACCTTCGCCCGCAAGGTAATCGACCCGCGGCCGGTTTCATAAGCTTTCCGAATTCCGCTGCGACCTAAAATCAAGCCTGCTGTCGGGAAATCGGGTCCAGTGATGATTTCCATCAATTCCATGATGCTCATATCAGGATCCTTGCTAATTGCCAGTACTCCATCTATTACTTCGCCGAGCTGGTGAGGGGGGATGTTCGTCGCCATTCCGACCGCAATCCCAGAAGTACCATTGACGAGCAGGTTTGGGAACCTCGATGGCATGACCATTGGCTCTCTTTCAGAACCGTCATAATTGTCCTGATAATCAATGGTATCTTTGTTGATATCACGCAACAGCTCCATCGAGATCTTTGACATCCGTGCTTCTGTATAACGCATTGCAGCCGCGGCGTCGCCATCGACAGAACCAAAATTCCCATGGCCATCGACTAGCATGTAGCGGTAGTTGAAATTCTGGGCCATACGGACCATCGTATCGTATACAGCAGAGTCACCATGCGGGTGGTATTTACCGATGACTTCTCCAACGATCCGCGCCGATTTTTTATACGCTTTGTCTGAGTGCATGCCGAGATCATGCATCGCATATAGAATCCTTCTATGTACTGGCTTTAAGCCGTCACGGACATCTGGAAGCGCACGAGCTACGATGACACTCATGGCATAATCCAGAAAGGATGAACGCATTTCCTGGCTAATATTAATTTCTTTTACACGATCGTTTGGTGTCTCAGCCATTTAAGAGAAACCTCCTTTAGTCGAAAAGCACAAGCGCCTGAATAGGCGCCAATGCTAAACACTAATTTAGTTTTCAAAACTTTTTTATATGTCCAGGTTTTTTACATAACGAGCATTTTGCTCAATGAAATTGCGGCGCGGTTCTACCTTATCACCCATGAGGATTTCAAAGGTCTCATCTGATTCGATCGCGTCTTCAAGGCTTACCTGGAGCAATGTCCGTGTCTCAGGGTTCATTGTCGTATCCCAAAGCTGCTCTGGGTTCATCTCGCCGAGACCCTTATAGCGCTGCATGCCTGGTTTCGGATGCTGCGGAAGCTCTGCGAGAATCTGTTCAAGCTGTTTGTCGTTATAAGCATACTCAATTTTTTTGCCCTGCTGAATTTTGTATAATGGGGGCTGAGCAATATAAATGTAACCAGCTTCGAGAATTTTTCTCATATACCGGTAGAAAAACGTCAATAATAAAGTACGGATATGGGCGCCATCCACATCAGCATCAGTCATGATTACAATTTTATGATATCGAGCTTTAGAAAGGTCGAAGTCTTCGCCAATTCCTGTTCCAATTGCTGTAATGATTGCTCTTACTTCGTTATTGGACAGGATTTTATCTAAACGCGACTTTTCGACGTTCAAGATTTTCCCTCGCAATGGCAGGATTGCCTGGAAGTGACGGTCTCGTCCCTGCTTGGCGGAACCGCCCGCGGAGTCCCCTTCTACGACATATATTTCACTGATTGCTGGGTCCTTTGAAGAGCAGTCCGCAAGCTTTCCTGGCAGACTGGAGATCTCAAGCGCACTCTTTCTTCTCGTCAACTCACGCGCTTTTTTTGCCGCGAGTCTGGCTCTTGCCGCCATAAGCCCTTTTTCGACGATTTTACGGGCAACCGCAGGATTTTCCAGCATGAACTTTTCAAAGTGCTCGGAAAACAGGGTGTCAGTCACAGTCCGTACTTCGGAATTTCCTAGTTTTGTTTTCGTCTGGCCTTCAAATTGAGGATCTGGATGCTTAACAGACACGATTGCTGTTATGCCCTCCCGAACATCATCTCCTGAAAGGTTGGAGTCATTATCTTTAAAAACGCCTTGCTTACGGGCATAATCATTGATCACACGAGTCAATGCAGTTTTAAAACCAAATTCGTGTGTTCCACCCTCATAGGTGTGAATATTATTCGCAAAAGAATAAATATTTCCAGTGTAGCTATCGTTATATTGGAGAGCGACCTCGATCGTGATTCCATCCTTTTCACCCTCAATAAAGATTGGTTCTTCATGGAGTACTTCTCTCGTGCGGTTTAAATGCTCAACATATGATTTAATTCCACCTTCATAGTAGTACTCATTCCGTCTGCCTTCGCCGCGTTTGTCCTCAATGGTAATCTTAAGGGCCTTATTCAGAAAGGCAAGCTCACGCAAACGGGTTGCGAGAATATCATACTCAAATTCCAGCGTTTCGGTGAAAATCTGTGGGTCGGGCTTAAAATGGGTTGTTGTGCCTGTATAATCCGTTTCGCCAATGACCTTCAGAGGTTCCCCAACAGCGCCTCGTTCGAATTTTTGATAATGAATTTTGCCATCACGATGGACAAATACCTCCAAATACATAGACAGGGCATTGACAACGGAGGCACCAACACCGTGCAGCCCGCCAGATACCTTATACCCTCCGCCGCCGAACTTGCCGCCGGCATGAAGAATCGTCATGATAACCTCCACCGCTGGCCTTCCCATTTTTTCATGAATACCGACTGGAATCCCGCGGCCATTATCCTTGACAGTAATACTGTTATCTTCTTCGATAATGACGTTTATTTCATCACAAAAGCCAGCAAGCGCTTCGTCTATACTATTATCGACGATTTCCCAGACAAGATGGTGCAAGCCTTTTCCACTCGTTGACCCAATATACATCCCTGGACGTTTGCGTACTGCTTCAAGGCCTTCAAGCACTTGTATCTGACTTTCATCATACGCTTGTCCCTGCATAGATTTTTGTTCCTCCATTGCCATATCGATCACCTACACTTTCCAGTTACCTCATCATTTTTATAAAAATAGTGCTGTTCCACAGGAATGTAACCTGGGACACTAAACTGAAAATCCATGGGCCATTTTGCATTGTTTTTCGACATTTTTTTTGCAAAACGCCGATCTATTAAAACTCCTGAACGGATGATTTTTGTGAGCGTTTCTTCAAAGTCCCTGACGCCAGCGGGGAATAATAAATTTGGTTGTCTGTAACGATGATGGATTTGATGGACCCTTTAGTCAGTTGGACAATCTCCCTGTCCTGCTTTGCGATGAATTCTTCCATGAACATGGAGAAACTGACACTTTCCATCGCGATAATTGCAATAATATCTTTCGTCCTGACAAGGACCTCTTCCCCAACATGCATATACATCAAATTCCACCTCATTGGATTCTTGACATTTCCCCGGTCTTCACGTTATAAGTGGCCGCTTCTCTTAATGTCTTATGGTCAATCCCATCCACACTGGTGGTGGTGACAAAGGTTTGAACTTTCCCCTGGATGGTATTTAATAAATGGGATTGGCGATAATCATCCAACTCTGACAGGACATCGTCCAGCAGGAGAATCGGATACTCCCCGATCTCAGCGTGAATTAATTCGATTTCGGCCAATTTCACCGAAAGCGCGGTTGTTCGCTGCTGTCCTTGGGATCCAAAGGTCTGGACATCTCGGCCATTGACAACAAATTGCAGATCGTCCCGGTGCGGACCGAACATTGTCGTTCCCCGGTCAATCTCTCTCGTCTTTATTTTAGCAAATTTTTCTTCATACACTGCTATCATTTTCGACAAATCATCCCCTTCTGATACGTCCGCAGATGGTTTATAGATGATTTTCAATTCTTCCAGTCCTCTTGAAATTCCCTGGTGGATCGGCACTGCCCATTGTTCAAGCAAATTCAGAAATTCAAACCGTTTTACTATGATTCTTGAAGCAGCCTGGATAAATTGTTCGGTCAGGATTTCCAGCATCGTGTGGTCAGTCGTTTTTTTAATTTGCAGCTGCCTAAGCAAATGATTCCGCTGCAGAAGGATTTTATTGTACTGGCTGATGTCATGCAAATAGACTGCCGAAACCTGTCCTATTTCCATATCGACAAATCGTCTTCTTACCTGTGGACTTCCCTTTACAAGGTTCAAATCCTCTGGTGCAAACATGACGACATTCATGTTGCCAACATACTGGCTAAGCTTGCGCTGTTCCAGATGATTGACTTTCGCTTTTTTGCCTTTTTTGGAAATGACAAGCTGCATTGGCAGCGATCCGTTGTTTTTTTTAATCCGTCCCTCTATTTTAGCATATTCTTCGTCCCAGTGAATCAAATCTTTATCATTGGAGGTTCGATGTGATTTTGCCATTGCCAATACATAGATCGATTCCATCACATTTGTCTTCCCTTGGGCGTTTTCGCCGAGGATGACATTGACCTTGTTTTCAAATATTGCCTCTAATCCTTGATAGTTGCGGTAATTCCTTAATTGCAGTTGCTCTATATACATGAACAGTTCATCCTCTGGATTATTGCGTTATGCTGAACTCGCCCATACCCGGAATCGATACCCTGTCTCCGGCACGAAGCTTTCTGCCTCTTCGCTGATCTTGTTCACCATTGATAAAAACATCGTGTTCACTTAAAAACCACTTCGCCATTCCACCTGATGGAATCACATCGGCTAATTTAAGGAACTGGCCAAGCGTAATATATTCCGTATCAATTTTTATTTCCTCATTCACGATTCGCACCCTTTTCTTCCAAAAGGAATCAATACTTTATTTTACTAAATATATCCCATAGAAACAAATGATCTTATAAGAAAAGCGCAAGCGCCTTGGTCAGCCCCGACAAGCGCTGGAGCTGGACAATTCTCAAAGTAATTTATCCTTTCTTTTCTGTTTAAAAAACCACCAGCAATAACTGGTGGTGGTCTGGAATTAGTAAGTTCTTACCGGCAGAATCAGCTGCAGGATAGAGTCATCATGCAGCGGGCGAATGACGAATGGCCTCATCGCGCCTGTAAAGCTGATCTGGATTTCTGAACCCTCTAATGCTTTTAGCGCGTCCATCATATATTTTGCGCTGAAAGAAATTTTCAGTTCTTCTCCGGCGATGGACTGGCTAGGAATTTCTTCGACAACCGTTCCAATTTCCGGTGTGATCGAAGAAATTTCAATTGCTCCGCCTTCCATTGTCGCAAGCTTGACGACATTGTTCCGTCCTTCTCTCGCAAGCAAAGACGCACGATCAATGGCATTGAGAAATTGTTTTGTAACCACGACAACCTCCGTTTTGCTTTCATTCGGAATCAGTCTTCCTGTGTCAGGATAGTTTCCTTCTAGCAATCTGGAGAAGAATAACAGGTGTTTGGTTTTAAATAAAACCTGGTTTTCTGTAATGACAATATCGACTGAATCGGAGCTGTCATCCAGGATTTTGATTAATTCATTCAAGCTTTTGCCCGGGATCACCACGTTGTAGCTTTCAGTATTCCCAGCTTCAATCTCAGCTTTTCGCAATGCCAATCTGTGGCTATCTGTTGCAATACAGATCAGTTCATTGTTTTCGACCTTCCAGTTGACACCTGTCAAGATTGGGCGTGTTTCTGACGTGGACACTGAAAAGACAGTCTGGCGAATCAACCCTTTTAATAAGTTTGTCGGAATCTTAAAAATATGTTCTTCCGAAATTTGCGGGAGATGTGGATATTCATCTGCATCAAGTCCGTTAAGTTTGAATTCAGATTTGCCGGATCGGATGACGGTTTGGAGATTTGTTTGGACTTCTATTTCTACAATGTCTGTAGGAAGTTTTTTAATGATTTCGCTAAAGAAACGCGCCTGCAGAACAATCGATCCTCGCTGTTTGATTTCAACGATTTCATCACCTTCTAGTTCTTTTTGAATAAAAGATTCGATCGAAATATCGGAATCGCTGCCTGTAAGTGTGACACCTTCTTCATGTGCAACAATTTTAATGCCAGTCAGTATCGGAATGGTTGTTCTGCTTGTTACTGCCTTCATGACATCCTGGACGCTTTGCAGAAGATAATCCCGCTGGATTATAAATTTCATTTTTTCCCCTCCATTTTGGTATCTTTTTGTTGTTTATGCATATATTAATATGTTTAAAAAAGTAATAGAAGTACTAGTAGGGCCTGTGGATTTGTGGATAAGTGAGCTTAGCAAAGGAAACACAGCCTATCCACATGTGGATAGGCTGTGTGCAACCAGGGATGAGTTATTCACATTATCCTAAACCCTTAATTGTTGATTGATATCTTTAATTTGCCTTTGCAGATTTGGATCGGTTGTGATCAACCTGGAAATTTTCTCATGGGCATGGATGACCGTTGTATGATCACGGCCACCAAATTCTTCGCCAATTTTCGGAAGCGAGAAATCCGTCAATTCTCTTGATAGGTACATGGCGATTTGCCTTGGATAAGCGACAGATTTAGTTCGTTTCTTTGCTTTAAAATCCTCGAGCTTAATATTAAAATGCTGTCCTACAACCCGTTGAATATCCAGAATTGTAATCACTTTAGGCTTCGAGCTCGGAATAATGTCTTTTAAAGCCTCGGCTGCCAGGTCTGCGTTAATATCTTTATTAATGAGTGAAGAATATGCGACAACTCGGATCAAGGCTCCTTCTAGTTCACGGATGTTGGAGTCAATCTGATTGGCGATATATAGCATGACTTCATTCGGAATATCCAATCCCTCTGCTTTTGCCTTTTTGCGGAGGATCGCGATTCGTGTCTCTAAGTCAGGCGGCGTAATATCGGTGATTAAGCCCCATTCGAAACGGGATCTCAACCTGTCCTCAAGAGTTGGAATTTCTTTTGGTGGACGGTCACTTGAAATGACTATCTGCTTGCTTTCCTCATGTAAGGTATTGAAGGTATGGAAAAATTCCTCTTGTGTTTGTTCTTTCCCAGCCAAAAACTGAATATCATCAATTAGCAGGACATCAACATTGCGATATTTATCGCGGAAATCCCCTGCTCTGTTGTCCCTGATTGAATTAATGAATTCATTCGTGAATTTTTCAGATGACAAATAAACCACTTTCGCATTCTGATTATGATCTTGAACATAGTGCCCAATTGCATGCATCAAATGGGTTTTTCCAAGTCCGACTCCCCCATAAATGAATAATGGATTGTAAGCTTTTGCCGGTGCCTCAGCTACTGCAAGCGATGCTGCGTGGGCGAAACGATTGCCTGAACCAATGACAAAAGTATCGAATGTATACTTCGGGTTCAGCATGCTGACTGGTAAATCCGGAGCTTCCTCATCCCTCTTGACCCTTTTTGGCGGCAAGTGTATATCAAGATCTTCTTGATTTTGGTTTTGGGGAATAATGAATTTAACAGCGAGCTCTTCACCCGTTATTTCGTATAAAATTCCGCTAATGAGCTGGGAATAGCGTTCTTCCAGCCAATCGCGTGCAAACTCATTCGGTGCTGTAATCGTAAGGACATCTCCTTGGAGCGAATGGGCTTTTGTTGATTTTAACCATGTATCATAACTTGGCTTGCTGATCTTTTTCTCAATTTTCATGAGAGCATTATTCCAGAGATCTGCAATATTCTCCAATAATTTCCCCTCCTTTTCTGTCATTTTTCTCTCTATGTTTGGCTTCATGTGCAGATTGTTTTTCACAAGGGCCGTTAGACCATCAGCATCGAAAAGCATAAATCGAAAGGTTATACACGCAGTACAACCTCTGATTAAGAAGATATACGAAACTATGATTGTGGAAAAATATATAATAAGGAAGGTAAGAAGCTTTTCGACAAAATTCACTATCTGTGGACAAACTTTTACAACAGCCCTGAATAACCTATCCACAGCTTATCCACACTTTGTGGATAAGTGTATTTTGGTCATCAAAAAATTAAGAGTGAAAACACAAATATAATAGCAGATAATCCAGCATGGTGCAACGCTTATTCAATAATTATCCACAATGGACCCAATCTGTGGAGCGAAATTGTCCACAGCCAGCTAACTTGTGTAAAAGCTGTTTAAATGGGTTGTGGATAATAAAAAAGCTGTCGTTTTTTGTCCACAGGTTGAAAAGCGGAAGCGCCTTGGTCAGCCCCGACAAGCGCTGCTCGCCAAAACGCCACGTCCTTTGGCTGGCGGGTCAGCACGTCCTTTACCTCGGAGAGCCGAATCGGTGAAGTTGTTTTACGAAGCGTAGATCGCCACTTGACAAATAATACGGGCTTCCTTATAATTACAAAGACTGTCTGTAACAGCTATTCCTCAGGGAGGTGTAACATATATGAAACGTACTTATCAACCTAATAAACGTAAACACAGCAAAGTTCACGGATTTCGTGCTCGCATGAGCAGTGCAAATGGCCGTAAGGTTCTTGCTCGTCGTCGTCGCAAAGGAAGAAAAGTTTTATCAGCCTAGGCCACTGAAATGTCAGTGGTCTTTTTTCTCTTTTGGCATTTACAAGTCAGGGAACTGGATCTACTGGTGAATGAGCTTTAACGGATTGGTTGCAAAAAGAATCCGACTGATATAAGTTCCCGATCCATAGAGAGATGAAGGTGATTGAATGAAAAAAGAATACAGTGTGAAAAAAAATAAAGAATTCCAAGAGGCTTTTAAAAAGGGAAGGTCGGTTGCTAACCGGCAATTTGTCGTTTATATTTTGAAAAAACCGGAGCAGGAAAAATTCCGCATCGGCCTGTCAGTCAGCAAAAAAATCGGCAACGCCGTCATGCGCAACCAGATTAAACGGTATATCCGGCAATCTTTCCATGAATTACACGACCAGGTCCAAACTGGCAATGATTACATCATCATCGCCCGGAAGCCTACTGCCGAAATGAACATGCATGAGGTTAAGAAAAGCTTAGAGCATGTTTTGAAGGTCGGAAAGGTTTTGAAGATACTGAAACCTGGAGAGAATAGTTGAGGAAAAAATATTTGCCGAATTGCATTTTTTAAAAGCGCTTCCCGATAAAAGATGGTAAAATACTTTTGATTGCATGTTGCAGCCAAGGGATAATGCACAGTAAATTTGGGACAACTTTTGAAAATAAATGGAGCGTATTGGGAAGTTAGGAGGAAAAGAAGCTTGAAAAAAAGAATCTTATTGATATTGGGCTTGGTGCTAGTGGTGTCATTGCTGACGGGCTGTACAGAGTACAACCAGCCAATTACTCCAGATAGCAAGGGTTTCTGGAACGAGTACATAGTCTATCCATTATCTATGCTGATCGTGAAAATGGCTGAATGGCTCGGAGGCAGTTTTGGATTATCCATAATCGCGGTTACGTTGCTGATCCGTTTTGCGATTCTGCCGCTAATGATTAAGCAAACGAAAAGCTCTAAAGCAATGCAGGCGTTGCAGCCGGAAATGCAGAAACTGAAGGAAAAATACAGTTCAAAGGACCAAAAGACACAGCAAAAGCTGCAGCAAGAAACGATGGCACTTTTTCAGCAACATGGTGTTAATCCGCTTTCAGGCTGTTTTCCGCTGATTGTCCAGATGCCGATTTTGATTGGTTTCTACCATGCGATTTCAAGAACGAGAGAGATTGCCGAGCATAATTTCTTATGGTTCGACCTTGGCGCACCGGATCCGTATTATATTCTGCCAGTTGTTGCAGGTATCACTACTTTCATTCAGCAAAAAATGATGATGGCTGGTCAGGAAGGCAATCCGCAAATGGCGATGATGCTTTGGTTAATGCCTATCATGATCGTTGTATTCGCAATCAACTTCCCAGCAGCTCTTTCCTTATACTGGGTAGTAGGTAACTTATTTATGATTGGTCAAACATACTTTATAAAAGGGCCGGATCTGAAAAAAACGAAGGCTGCCGGCAATGCGGGAGGAGCAAAAAAGTGAAACAGGTAACTGCTACAGGACAAAATGTCGACGAAGCAGTAGAATCCGCTTTAGCTCAATTAAAGACAACGAAAGACCGCACAGAAATTGATGTAATTGATGAAGGCAAAAAGGGGATTTTCGGAATTTTTGGCACACGTCCGGCTGTCGTCAAAGTAACGGTCAAGATCGATGCTGTGGAGGAAGCCGTAACTTATTTGAAATCGGTTAGTGAAAAAATGGGAGCATCTATTAACGTAGATGTAAAAAAAGACGGAAAAATCGTCTTATTGACGATGTCAGGTGAAAAAATTGCTTTGCTAATTGGAAAAAGAGGACAAACCTTGAATTCCCTGCAGTTTTTAACGCAGCTTGTAGTCAATCGATATTCTGATCAGTACGCTACTGTATTGCTTGATGCGGAAGACTACCGTCAACGCCGAAATGACACCCTCATTCAGCTTGCGGAACGCCTGGCACAAAAAGCAGTAAGAACCGGGCAAAACGTCGCGCTGGAACCAATGCCCTCCTATGAACGCAAAGTAATTCATACTGCCTTGATGTCAAATAAAAAAATCAAAACTTATTCCGATGGCACCGAGCCACACAGGCATATCGTGATTTCGCCGTCCAAATAAAGAATTTCAACCCGAACCTCATCACAGGATCGGGTTTTTTGTTGTTATTTTTAGAAAAAATGGACCTGGCCAGCGAAATTTCGATTAGAAATAGCAAATTCAGAGCATGATTTTGGCTGATAATAATCCGCATCTTTGTTTATTGGCGACTTGAAAATTTTCTTAGTTTTTTTCCAATTCATCATCAGATCCCCTACACAAATCGGCAAGATAGTTTTCCACATCCTAAAATTTCCTCATTTGGTTTTATTGTTATTCACATGTGGATAAGTTAAAATGAATACAGTTTATTTTATGCACTGTGGATAATGTTGACGGAGAAGATGCCTTTCTTTTTTTCGCTAAACAAATGTGGTATTCTAGTAATTTGCAGAAATCAAACTTTATATATATTTTTTTTAAAAAAGCGGGGTGAAGCATGTGGAATTTGATACGATTGCGGCTATTTCTACGCCGATGGGAGAAGGGGCGATAGCGATTGTGCGGTTAAGCGGGGATCAGGCTGTTGAGATTGCTGACAGCTTGTTCAAAGGTGTCGGCAGCAAGCGGCTTCGCGAGGCGGCTACGCACACGATTCATTATGGCCATCTGATCGACCCGAAAACTGGACAAGTTGCTGAAGAGGTGATGGTCTCGGTCATGAAGGGTCCGAAAACGTTCACGAAAGAAGACGTAATCGAAATCAACTGCCATGGGGGGCTTGTTTCGGTAAACCGTGTGCTCCAGCTTGTCCTGAATCAGGGGGCGAGACTTGCGGAGCCAGGGGAATTTACAAAACGAGCTTTTTTAAATGGACGGATCGACCTTTCGCAGGCAGAGGCAGTCATTGATTTGATCAGAGCGAAGACCGATCGTGCGATGAATATGGCACTTGGCCAGATGGAGGGCCGCTTATCGAGACTGATCCAAAAGCTGCGTCAGGAAATTCTTGAGATACTCGCACATGTTGAGGTGAATATCGATTATCCGGAATATGAAGATGTCGAGGAAATGACGCATCAAATGCTGTTGGAAAAGGCGAAGTATGTAAAGGGAGAGCTCGAACAGCTTTTGCGAACCTCGCAGCAGGGAAAAATCCTCAGGGAAGGACTTTCCACTGTCATTGTAGGACGTCCGAATGTCGGAAAATCATCGTTATTGAATAGCCTTGTTCATGAAAATAAAGCAATTGTTACCGATATTCCGGGAACGACACGGGATGTCATTGAAGAATATGTCAATGTTCGCGGCGTTCCGTTACGGCTTCTTGATACAGCGGGAATCCGAGAGACGGAGGATATTGTTGAACGAATCGGGGTCGAGCGGTCAAGAAAAGTTCTGAAGGAAGCGGATTTAATTTTGCTCGTTCTGAACTATTCGGAAGAGCTCTCAGAAGAGGATCGGAACATCTTCAGAGCGGTCGAAGGCATGGATGTGATCGTGATTGTCAACAAAACCGATCTGCCGCAAAACATCAATTTGGAGGAAGTGAGGGAGCTTGCGAACGATTATTCCCTCGTGACAATCTCATTATTGGAAGACAAGGGTGTGGATCAGCTGGAAGAAGCGATTTCCAGTCTGTTCTTCTCCGGAGCGATTGAATCAGGGGATTTGACGTATGTTTCGAACAGTCGCCATATTGCCTTGCTCAGCCAGGCTGCTCATGCCATTGACGAAGCAATCAGCGGCGTTGAAATCGGAACGCCAATCGATATTGTTCAGATTGACTTGACTCGTTCGTGGGAGCTACTTGGGGAAATCATTGGGGAAAGTGTTCATGAAAGCTTGATTGACCAGTTATTTTCCCAGTTCTGTTTAGGAAAATAATCATATGATTAAACAGCATAAAAGGAGGCAACAGGATGGGGTATGAAGCCGGGAATTTTGATGTAGTGGTAGTGGGTGCTGGCCATGCGGGTGTGGAGGCAGCACTTGCGCCGGCACGAATGGGTGCCAAAACTGCGATGATTACCATTAACCTGGATATGATTGCGTTTATGCCTTGCAATCCGTCAATTGGCGGACCTGCCAAAGGAATCGTTGTGCGCGAAATTGACGCTCTTGGCGGCGAAATGGGCCGCAATATCGATAAAACCTATATCCAAATGAGAATGCTAAACACCGGCAAGGGCCCAGCAGTACGTGCCTTGCGGGCTCAAGCTGATAAATTCGCTTATCAGAATGAAATGAAAAAGACGCTCGAAAATCAAAACAACCTTTCCTTAATTCAGGGCATGGTAGAGCGATTGATTGTCGAAGACGGGGAATGCAAAGGGGTCATTACGAAAACCGGAGCCATTTATCGTGCGAAAACGGTCGTGATCACGACGGGGACGTATATGCGCGGGGAAATCATCCTCGGTGAGTTGAAATACTCTAGCGGACCGAATAACCAGCAGCCATCGATTAAGCTTTCAGAGCATTTGGAAGAGCTTGGCTTTGACCTTGTTCGCTTTAAAACGGGGACCCCGCCGCGAGTACACAGTGACTCAATTGATTATTCGAAAACAGAAATACAGCCTGGCGATGATGTTCACCGAGCCTTTTCCTATGAAACGACGAACTATATTACGGATCAGCTTCCTTGTTGGCTGACGTATACGAATGAGCAGACACATCAGCTGATAGATGACAATTTGCATCGCTCACCGATGTATTCCGGCATGATCAAGGGGACAGGCCCACGTTATTGCCCATCGATTGAGGATAAGGTTGTCCGTTTCCATGACAAGCCGCGCCATCAGATTTTCCTCGAGCCAGAAGGAAGGAACACTCAAGAAGTATATGTGCAGGGGCTGTCTACCAGCTTGCCAGAGGATGTCCAACACAAGATTCTTCAGACGATCCCTGGGCTTGAAAAAGTTCAGATGATGCGTGCTGGCTATGCGATTGAGTATGATGCGATGGTGCCGACACAGCTATGGCCGACATTGGAAACAAAGCTGGTTAAGAATTTGTATACTGCTGGTCAAATCAATGGGACTTCAGGTTACGAAGAGGCGGCAGGACAAGGGATCATGGCTGGGATTAATGCCGGCAGAAAGGCTCTGGACAAGGAAGAAGTCATCCTTAGCCGTGCCGACGCCTATATTGGCGTCCTGATTGATGATCTTGTGACAAAGGGAACAAATGAACCATACCGCCTGCTGACGTCAAGAGCGGAATACCGCCTGTTGCTGCGCCATGACAATGCTGACCTGCGCTTAACGGAAAAAGGATATGAAATCGGTCTGATCACAGAGGAACGCTACCAGAAATTTCTGGTGAAAAAAAAGGCAATCGAAGCGGAGAAGAAACGGCTGCAGTCCATCATCATCAAACCGTCAGCTGAGGTTCAGGAATGGATCCGTACGCTTGGCGGCAGTGAATTGAAGGATGGAATCCGTGCTTCAGACCTTCTGAAACGCCCCGAAGTTTCCTATGAGCATATTAAACAGCTCGCACCTGCGGATGGAGAGCTCGAGTTTGAAATAGAAGAACAAACAGAAATCCAAATTAAATATGAGGGATATATTGAAAAATCGCTTCAGCAGGTGGAGAAGCTGAAGAAGATGGAAGATAAGAAAATCCCGGAAAATATCAACTATGATGCGATTTCTGGACTGGCAACGGAAGCGCGCCAAAAATTGAGAGAGGTCCAGCCATTGACGTTAGCACAGGCATCAAGAATCTCAGGTGTGAACCCTGCCGATCTTTCCATTCTGCTCGTGTATCTGGAACAGGGACGAATTGCACGAATCAAGTAGCAAGCACAGAAAGGGTTGGCTTATGAATACGGATCAATTTAAAGCATTGCTCGCTGAAAAGGGGATTGAGCTTTCCCAGAGGCAAATGGAGCAATATGAAATTTATTACCACCTGCTCGTTGAGTGGAATGAAAAAATGAATTTAACTGCGATTACGGAAAAGCCGGATGTGTACTTGAAGCATTTTTATGATTCCGTTTCAGCTGCATTCTATTTTGATTTCCATAAGCCGCTAGATTTGTGCGATGTTGGCGCTGGAGCCGGCTTCCCGAGTATTCCAATTAAAATTGCTTTTCCGGAAATCAAGGTCACGATCGTCGATTCGCTGAACAAGCGGATTACATTCCTGGAACAGCTTTCGAAGACGCTCGGTCTTGAAGGGACAACCTTCATCCATGACCGCGCTGAAACATTCGGACAAAACCCGGGATATCGCGAAAAATATCAAGTAGTCATTGCGAGAGCGGTAGCAAGAATGTCTGTTTTGAGTGAACTTTGTCTCCCTCTTGTGAAGGTCGGCGGAACCTTCATCGCCATGAAAGGCAATCAGGCGGGAGAAGAACTGCTTGCTGGCGAAAAAGCGATCACGATACTTGGAGGAAAACTGGAATCCTCGCACTCTTTCACCTTGCCAGTCGAAGAAAGTGAACGCACTCTTTTCATCATAAACAAACAAAAGCCGACACCTAAAAAGTACCCTAGAAAACCAGGGACTCCTAATAAAACACCGATTGAGTAACGGCTTTCCATACGTGAACCGAGCCTCTGGTAAAAGACTGGAAGAGACCGGAATTTCTACGCTTTTGCGGTTGCGCTTTTAGTCCTATTTTTAAAAATGAATTTAGTTTATAATAGAGTCAATAGGCAGGAACTTGTCATTTTTATAGAGAATGTATGAATAGGGAGTTCATAAAGGTGGTGTAGGGTGATGAAGCCTTCTTTTTCGCGCTTTTTTGGCATTGGGGAAAAGGAAAAAGAACGGAACCAGTTGGAAGAACCGAACCAAATAGAAGCTCAAACGGTCGAGGATATTGACATCATAGAAAATGAAGAAATAAAAAAAATTCCGATTGACCATATTATTCCAAATAGATACCAGCCAAGAACGGTTTTTGATGAGGAAAAGATTGAAGAATTGGCCCGTACCATTCACATACATGGAGTGATCCAGCCAATCGTTGTACGGGAATACGAGCAGGATCGATTTGAAATCATTGCTGGCGAACGCCGCTGGCGGGCTATGAAAAAGCTTGAATGGATAGAAGTTCCGGCAATCGTGAAAAACTTGTCTGATTCTGAAACAGCTTCTGTGGCCTTGATTGAAAATCTTCAGCGGGAGGAGCTGTCACCGATTGAAGAAGCAATGGCCTATGGGAAATTGCTAGAGTTGCACAATCTCACACAGGAAGCGCTGGCACAAAGGCTTGGAAAAGGGCAATCGACAGTGGCAAATAAGCTTAGGCTGCTAAAGCTCCCACAAGAAGTCCAGGAAGCCCTTTTAAATAAATGGATTACAGAGCGCCATGCACGTTCGCTTATTCCATTGAAAAACCCGGAATTACAGGTGCAGGTGCTCGCAGAGGTCATCGAAAAATCGCTTAATGTTAAACAAACAGAAGAACGTGTCGTCAAGCTCCTGAGTCTCGGGGAGGAAAAGCCAAAACCGAAGCGAAAAGCATTCAGCAATGATATGAGGATTGCCGTCAATACAATCCGTCAATCGCTGACGATGGTTTCCGACAGCGGCATCCGTCTCGACTCAGAGGAAGAGGAATTTGAAGAATTTTATCAATTCACGATTCGGATTCCAAAAACAAAAAAATAAAGAATGTCACCTATAGGCAGGACGCTCGAATGTTCCCCTATAGGTGTTTTTTTGTATTCTTTTCACAGGGTGATTTCTTTTTTACAAAAATTCGATCAAGTACCTGTTTTCATGATAAAATAAAGAACATGATCGCTTTTTTCCGGGACTTTGCGGAAAAAAGCGTATTTTATGAATGGATCTATGCTTGGGAAAGCTGAATAGAATTTTTACTGGTTTGAAAGAAGGTGACAAGGTGGGAAAAATCCTTGCGATTGCGAATCAAAAGGGTGGCGTTGGCAAGACGACGACATCAGTGAATCTTGGTGCATGCTTGGCATACATTGGGAAAAAGGTGTTGCTTGTCGATACAGATCCTCAAGGGAATGCGACGAGCGGAGTAGGCATAGAAAAAGCAGATGTTGAACAATGCATTTATGATGTGCTGGTAGATGATGTAGAGGCGGGTAAGGTGATCCTTCCTACTGCAGTTGAGAATCTTTATACAGTGCCTGCGACCATCCAGCTGGCTGGGGCGGAAATTGAACTTGTTCCTACCATTTCGAGAGAGGTTCGCCTGAAGCGGGCGCTCGAGGAAGTGAAGGACCGTTTTGATTATATTATTATCGATTGTCCACCATCACTTGGACTATTGACTCTGAATGCATTGACGGCTTCGGATTCAGTGATCATTCCGGTCCAATGCGAATATTATGCGCTTGAAGGACTGAGCCAGCTTCTGAATACGGTTCGGCTTGTGCAGAAGCATTTGAACCAGGATTTGAAAATAGAAGGGGTCCTGCTGACGATGCTGGACGCACGTACAAATCTCGGTCTGCAAGTGATTGAGGAAGTGAAGAAGTATTTCCAGGATAAGGTTTACCAGACGATCATTCCTAGGAATGTCCGTCTAAGTGAAGCACCAAGCCATGGAGAGCCGATTATCATTTATGATCCGAAATCCCGCGGAGCAGAGGTTTATTTAGATCTTGCAAAGGAAGTGGTTGCAAATGGCTAGAGGCTTAGGGAAGGGATTAGATGCATTTTTCAACATGGAAGCGGAAAGGGAAGAAAAGGTCCAGGAAATAAGCATCAAGGAAATTAGACCAAATCCATACCAACCACGAAAAGTTTTTGATCCGGCTGCAATCAAGGAATTGCAGCTTTCGATCCAGGAGCATGGAATCTTACAGCCAATCATTTTAAGGAAAACGATTAAAGGCTATGAAATCGTAGTAGGGGAAAGACGGTATCGGGCTGCAAAAGAAGCCGGTTTGGAAACCGTCCCCGCAGTTGTCCGTGATCTGACTGAACAGCAAATGATGGAGCTTGCCGTGCTCGAAAACCTACAGCGTGAAGACTTGAATCCGATCGAAGAAGGAATTGCCTATCAAACGTTGATCGAGAAACTCAAGCTGACACAGGAAGAATTGGCGAAAAGACTTGGCAAAAGCCGGCCGCATCTGGCAAACCATATCCGGTTGCTGTCGCTGCCACCAAAAATTCAGCAACTTATTTCAGAAGGAAAAATCTCTATGGGACACGGCCGCGCACTCCTTGGCTTAAGAAAGAAAGACAAGCTGTCTGTCCTGGTCGATAAAATCCTTAAGGATGGCATGAATGTTCGCCAGCTGGAACAACTCATCCAGGATATGAATAGGCTTGTTCCACGTGAAACAAAAAGAAAAAAAGAGACGAAGGACCTATTCATCAAGGAGCGGGAAACCTCGCTTCGTGAACGCTTTGGAACTACAGTTTCCATCAAGCAATCCAAAAACAAAGGAAAAATTGAAATTGAATTTTTTTCAAAAGATGATCTGGAACGGATTCTTGAACTATTAGACAATCAAAATTCCTAAGCTATCATTTTGATGGCTTAATTTTTTTACATTGGCTTTTGTGCAAGCCAACTAATACGGAAAATGGGTGAGTGAAATGTTTCTACTTGGCACCATGGTGAATGGATTATTGATTATCATTGGAACATTATTGGGAAGGTTGCTAACAAAAATACCGGAAAATATGAAGGTAACCGTTATG
The DNA here is from genome assembly GCF_030814065.1 of Mesobacillus stamsii. Classification (NCBI taxonomy): domain Bacteria; kingdom Bacillati; phylum Bacillota; class Bacilli; order Caryophanales; family Bacillaceae; genus Mesobacillus; species Mesobacillus stamsii. Next base: position 24,246 of record NZ_JAUSUN010000027.1, on the reverse strand, counting down.
CATGGCATTGCGCTCGCCGTTATCGTGCTTGGCCTGCAAATGGGCTTTAAGAGCGCAAATTATCTGATCGTCATCTTGAGTTTGGTGATCGGTGCTGTGCTAGGGGAAGCATGGAAGCTCGAGGAAAAGCTGAATGCAGTCGGGGACTGGCTGGAGAAGAAGATTGGCTCAAATGGTGAGAGCAGCATATCTCAAGGATTTGTTACTGCAACTTTGCTCTTTGTGATCGGGGCAATGGCTATTATCGGGGCACTCGATAGCGGCATTCGTGGGGATCATGATGTTTTATATACGAAAGCGATCATTGATGGCTTCACGGCATTAATCCTGACCACAACACTTGGGATCGGAGTGATTTTTTCTGCAATCCCTGTCGTTATTTACCAGGGACTCATCGCCTTATTTGCCACGCAAATTGATAAGCTGATTCCACAGAGTTTGATGGACAGCTTCATTCTTGAGCTGACTGCAACAGGCGGCGTCATGATATTTGCCATCGGCTTGAATATGATTGGTCTGACAAAAATCAGGGTAGCGAATCTTCTTCCTGGCATACTGGTGACGGCTGTCCTGGTGACCATTTCACACTATATGATCGGAATATAAGCAATAACGTCGGTAGGCAAATTCCCGGCGTTATTTATATTCATTATTCAACAATTGTAGGCTGGGCGGCTTCAAGGTCCCAGTTTACCTTTGGCCAATCCTGTTTCGCTGAACGCTGCTGGCTGCTCTTGTAAATACCATTTGCAATTGTTTTTGCCATTTTTAACACGAGGTTCAATCTTGTGTTCTGTAACACGAAGAACTCCATAAAACCGCTGACATTGACAATTCCTGTTATGTGCATATCGCCGACTTCGGGCAATTCCTTGTTCACACCGGCGCCTGGCTTGACTGGCCCGTTGCCAACCTGGATCGATCCGACGCTTTTCAAACGGCCAAGACAGGCGTCGATGCCAATAATGTATGGATTGAAGTGTTTTTGCTGGATTTCCGTTAGTTTGGCCTCCAAATTAACAGCATGGATTGGATCATCGAGCGTCCCGTACACTTGAAAGGGAGCAATATCTTTTTCTTCAAGCAGTGTGCCGATCAGCGGACCCAATGAATCACCGGTAGAGCGGTCCGTTCCAATGCAGACAAAAACAATGGGCCTTGTGCTGAAAGGAGGAAGTAAGTCCAAGATTTCTGAAGCCAGCTTTTCGGCTGCCATTTCCTCTTCATGATTGATTTTCGCCACACTGTTTTTCCGCTCGAAAAAATGGGTTTTGAGATTCATTGGATCAACTCCTTAAAATTCGTACTATCAGTATACGGACTTTCGGTGTAATCTATACATACCTGTAAACAGAAAGATTTAAACTAACTTTTCCATCGGGCAAACAGCCTGCTTTCCCTACATTATAAATCTTGTTAAAATAAAAGTGTTTGTATGAAAACTTCTATTTTGTTACATAACGTTTGATAGAATCAATGAAATGAAATGAGCAGGTGGGAAAATTGACAAAAACGGAAGAAAGTTTAACTAGAACACAAGCGATTTTTGATACAATCAGTCAAAAACTATTGGATGAGCAACTTTGGTTCGCCATTGGGGTAAGTGTATTAAAAATTATTGTGATTTTGATTCTTACTGGCTTATTGATCCGCATTGGCAAAATTGCAATCCGCAACTTTTTTAAGGTAAAGACAAGGGGCCCGCTCCGTATAACAGAACGACGGGAAGCAACGCTGTTGAAGCTGCTTGAAAATGTTCTTACCTATGTCGTGTACTTCATTGCGATCATGATGATTTTTTCCGCCTTGACCATCAATGTCCAGGGGATGCTAGCTGGTGCTGGGATTGTCGGTTTGGCAGTCGGCTTTGGGGCGCAAAGTCTGGTGAAGGACATCATTACCGGTTTCTTCATTATTTTTGAAGATCAATTTTCAGTAGGGGATTATGTAAGAATAGGTCAGTTTGAGGGAACAGTGGAGGAAATCGGACTGCGGACGACGAAGATTAAAAGCTTTACAGGGGAAATCAATATCCTTCCGAATGGCAGCATCGTAGAAGTCACTAATTTCTCTCTTTACAATAGTGTGGCAGTTCTTGATATTGGGATTTCCTATGAAGGAGATATTCAATATGCAGAAAACGTCCTGCAGGATTATTTGAATACAACGTTAGAGAAATATCCTGAACTCGTCAATACACCAGAACTTTTAGGAATCCAGCAATTTGCAGCCTCTGAGGTAGTACTGCGAATTGTCGCAGAAACCTTGCCAATGAAGCATTGGTATATCGCTAGACAGCTGCGCAAGGACATCAAGCTGCTTCTTGACGAACATGGAATTGAGATCCCATTCCCACGGATGGTTATGTATTCACGTCAGGAAGGCGGAGGGGAAAAAGAAATCGGCAACTAAACAAGGAGGTTTTACTATTGGAGCATGAATTTCAGCTGAATGATGTTGTTGAAATGAAGAAACCACATCCATGTGGAACTAACAAATGGAAAATCATCCGGCTTGGCATGGATATCCGCATTAAATGTGAAGGCTGCGAGCACAGTGTCTTAATTCCAAGAAAAGAGTTCGCGCGTAAAGTGAAAAAGGTGTTATCAACGCCGGGAGATGATCGAGAAGAGAAATAGTGGGGGATGAGAAAATGGCACAAATTCATCATTCAGCATGTCCATTGAATTGCTGGGACAGCTGCGGATTCCTTGTTACCGTGGAAGACGGCAAAGTAACAAAGGTCGAGGGCAATCCGGACCACCCGATTACTCAGGGGAAAATATGCGGGCGCGGCAGGATGCTGGAGAACAGGGCGAATTCAGCAGATCGCTTGCTTTATCCACTGAAAAAAATCGACGGCAATTTCCAACAGATTTCCTGGGAGCAGGCATTGGATGAAATTGCAGAAAAATTGGCTTATTATAAAGAAAGCTTTGGAACCACTTCCGTTCTGCATAGCCATGATTATGCTAACAGTGGTTTGCTCTCCAATCTTGACAGCCGCTTTTTTCATCTTTATGGCGGTGTAACGGAATTGACTGGCTCCATTTGCTGGGGAGCCGGAATTGAAGCCCAGAATTGGGATTTTGGCGATTCCCACAGCCATGCACCAGAAGATTTGTCGAACAGCAAGCATATCGTCATTTGGGGCAGGAATATTGCTCGTACGAATATGCATCTTTTTCAAAGCTTGCAGTCTGTGAAAAAGCAAGGCGCCAAAATTTATGTAATTGACCCGATTTTTAACGCAACTGCGAAGATTGCGAATGAATATATCTCAATCAAACCGGGATTTGATGGATTTTTAGCTGCTGGTATTATGAAAGAATTGCTGAGGATGGAAGGACATGATGAGAAGTTTTTGGCAGCTCATACAGTTGGCTTCGAGGATGTAAAGACATTGCTCGATAGTGTATCACTGGACTATATTAGTGAAGTGACTGAAGTGCCGATTGCGTTGATCACTCAGCTTGCAGAAGTATATGCAGACCGTCCGGTTTCAACGATCATCGGGCTTGGGATGCAGCGGTATGAAAATGGAGGCAATACAATCAGGCTGATCGACGCTCTCGTTGCAGTCAGCGGCAACATAGGCATTCCCGGCGGTGGAGCCAACTATGCGAACAAGCAGGTTGGGCAAAATTTTGACTATCAGAACTTGACTATACCAGAGCGAAAAAGTTCGGCCCGCACTTTTACAATGATGAGGCAGGCAGAGGAGATTCTGACCGCTATGGATCCTCCAATAAAAATGGGAATCGTCACTTGCGGAAATCCGCTGACACAGGTGCCAGACACAAATAGAGTACGACAAGCCTTTGAGTCATTAGAAACGCTAGTAGTTATCGACCAGTTTAGGACCGATACGGCAGAACTTGCCGATTATGTTTTGCCAGCTGCCACTGCCTTTGAAGCAGAAGATGTTTTCTTTTCATCGATGTACCATCAGTATGTGAATCACGGTCCGAAGCTTGTTGAACCACCTGGAGAAGCAAAGCCGGACGCCTGGATTTGGGCGGAACTGGCCACAAGATTGGGCTTCGGTGTGGAATTTGATTTTACAAGAGAAGAATTCTTGAAAATGGGACTCGTTTCCTTGTCGAAGAAGGGAGTTACGCTCGAGAAAATTCGTGCGGATAAATTTGCCGAACTGCCTATCGAGGAGGTTCCGTGGGCCAATCGTAAATTCAAGACGCCAAGCGGCAAATATGAATTCACTTCATCTGCCGTTCCTGACGGCCGGATCAAGCTGTCGCTGCCAGCGGAAACAAAATGGACCAAACCGGAGCTGGCGGGAAAATATCCCTACAGCTTGCTGACGATCCATCCGCTCCGTTCCAACCACTCGCAGCATTTCCAGCTATTTCAGCCAGAACCTTATGTGAAAGTGGAGATTGCTAAAAGTGTGGCTGCTGAAAAGGGGTTGAAGGATCAGGACTATGTTCGAGTTTGGAATGATAGAGGCGAAATCCACGGTACGGTGTCGATCCTCAAAACAGCCCATCCAGGGACGATCAATATTGACGAAGGCTTGAGCGCCCGATTCGGCGGAACCGCCAACCAGCTAACATCAAGCAGGGTATCAGACAATGGACTTGGAAGCAGCCTATATGATTGCCTTGTTACGATTGAAAAAGTGGAAAAAGAGTGATGACTGTACTGCCGCACTTTGTGAGTGCGGCGTTTCTTTTCGAGAGAATAAGATAATGCCCATTTAAAAAAAGCTGGAAAGGGATCCTAAACGCGGAAATGTGCCCTTATGCAGGCCTTTGCTCCGCTATAAGGGTACTATTCATGGTGAAAGATGCCCTTATGAAGGCCTTTGCTCCGCTATAAGGGTATCATTCAGGCCAAAAGTCAAAAAGCCAATTGCACGACACTAAGGCAGCCCACACGATGTGGGGCTTCAGTGCTTTCTTACAAGCTTGTTTTTTCCCCCTGTAATCTCTATAATTGTGGGAGGAAAAAATCGTTTAGGTGATTATTACTTGAATAGATACATTTTTAAAATAGAGGAGTGACATGGATGGCTTTAACAGCAGGTATTGTTGGACTTCCTAACGTCGGCAAGTCAACATTGTTCAATGCAATTACACAGGCTGGTGCTGAATCAGCCAACTACCCGTTCTGTACAATCGACCCGAATGTTGGAATCGTTGAGGTTCCTGATCATCGTTTAACGAAATTAACTGAATTGGTTCAGCCGAAAAAGACCGTGCCGACTGCTTTTGAATTCACTGATATCGCCGGTATCGTAAAAGGAGCGAGCAAGGGGGAAGGGCTTGGGAATAAATTCCTTTCACATATCCGCCAGGTAGATGCGATTTGTCAGGTTGTCCGCTGCTTTGCGGATGACAATATCACTCACGTTGCAGGGAAAGTAGACCCTTTATCCGATATAGAAGTCATCAACTTGGAATTGATCCTGGCTGACATGGAATCTGTCGAAAAAAGAATCAGCCGAGTCGAGAAATTGGCTAAGCAAAAGGATAAGGAAGCGGCTATTGAATTTCCGATTTTGACACGTCTGCGTGAAGCTTTTGAAGCAGAACAGCCAGCTCGTGCGATAGAATTTACCGAAGAAGAAATGAAAGTGGTTAAGCACCTTCATCTATTAACAATTAAGCCAATGCTTTATGTTGCCAACGTCGGCGAAGAAGATCTCGCCAATCCTAGTGGCAATAAGTATGTTCAACAGGTTCGTGAGTTCGCAGAAAAGGACAATGCGGAAGTAATTGTCATCAGTGCGCGGATTGAGGAAGAAATTGCTGAGCTAGAAGGCGAAGAAAAGAAAATGTTTCTTGAAGAGCTTGGCATCGAAGAATCTGGTCTTGACCAGCTGATCCGGAAAGCATACAGTCTACTTGGGTTGGCTACCTATTTCACAGCCGGCGTCCAAGAAGTGCGCGCATGGACTTTCCGACGCGGCATGAAAGCACCTCAGTGCGCCGGCGTTATTCACTCAGACTTCGAGCGAGGATTCATCCGTGCCGAAACCGTCCATTATGATGACCTTCTTGCAGCTGGATCGATGAATGCTGCTAAGGAAGCAGGCAAGGTTCGTCTTGAAGGCAAAGAATATGAAGTAAAAGATGGAGATATCATCCACTTCCGCTTCAATGTATAAAATCACAATAGCGAAAAATAGTTTGGACAAAAAAACGAACATATGTTAGTATTTGATTATAGGATTCTTTTCCTATTGCATTGCTTTTGAATAGGTTCTGTGCTATAATTCCATCTTGTGAGTAATTAAACAATTACTCCTTGCCCTGTCATGGGGCCGTTTAGACCAAAAGGAGGTGACAGTGATGAGAAAGTACGAAATTATGTACATCATCCGCCCAAGCATTGAAGAGGAAGCTAAAAAGGCTCTTACCGAGCGTTTCAGCACAATCCTTACAGACAATGGTGCGGAGATTGCAGAAGCTAAGGAATGGGGCAAACGCCGTCTAGCTTATGAAATCAATGATTTCCGTGATGGCTACTACCAGCTTGTTAAGGTAAGTGCTACTCCGGCAGCAGTGGAGGAATTCTCCCGTCTTGCTAAAATCAATGAAGATATCATTCGCCATATCGTTATTAAAGAAGAAGAATAAAAATGTTTTTAATATAAAACTTTCAGCAGAAAATGTTTCACGTGGAACATCCAAGCTGGGGGAAGGAGTTGATTCTGATGATGAATCGTGTCGTTCTTGTCGGCCGTTTGACCAAGGATCCTGAATTACGTTTCACACCAAATGGAGTTGCAGTTGCTACTTTCACGCTTGCGGTAAATCGTTCATTTACCAACCAGCAGGGGGAGAGGGAAGCAGACTTTATTCAATGTGTAGTATGGCGCCGTCCAGCTGAAAATGTTGCCAACTTCTTAAAGAAGGGCAATCTTGCAGGTGTAGACGGTCGCATTCAGACGCGCAGCTATGAAGGACAAGATGGTAAGCGTGTATACGTTACAGAAGTTCAGGCTGAGAGTGTTCAGTTCCTTGAGCCAAAAGGACAGTCCTCAGATAAAGGGACCAGCAGTGGCAGTTATCCCCGTCAAAATGATCAAGATTCTCCGTATGGGAATCAGAATCAACGCCAAAACCAAAGTTATACAAAAGTAGATGAAGATCCATTTGCAGGTGGCGGCCAAATCGACATTTCAGATGACGATCTTCCGTTTTAAATAATGCGGACGTGAACTATATTACAATGGAGAAGGAGGGAAATAACCATGGCAATGGGTGGACGCAGAGGCGGACGTGCAAAGCGCCGTAAAGTTTGCTACTTCACAGCAAACGGAATCACTAAGATTGATTACAAAGATACCGATCTTCTTAAAAAATTCATCTCTGAGCGCGGCAAAATTTTACCACGCCGTGTAACAGGAACAAGCGCTAAATATCAGCGTAAATTGACAGTGGCTATCAAACGCGCTCGTCAAATGGCTTTACTTCCATATGTTTCAGGTGAATAAAGAGCGGATTTTAAAGGCAGTGGGGCTTCCCACTGCCTTTTCTAATACCGTTCCCGTTATATGGCGTATCGTTTGCTTGTCTGTCCTTTACAGGCTACAATAGTTCTTATCGGTTAATGGTCTTGCTCGGTTCAGCCTGGTGATTCTTTTGAGATCGCTTGAGTACTGTCAAAGCAGACTAGAATGCTTTTCTTAATTAGATGAGGTGAAACATGAAAAATACATACAAGCTGACAGAGGGAGCCATCCTGTTAGCAATTTTTGCTGTTTTGTTGTTAATTACTTTGTATATTCCTGGCTTGGGGATGATCGTCAATTTCTTTCTTGCCTTGCCGTTTCTGATGTTCGCATCAAAGCATGACTGGAAAAGCACGGCTGTCTTTACGCTTGCGGCTGTTTTGCTATCGATGATTCTTGGTTCGTTTCTGGCGATCCCGCTCGCGTTGGCATATGGTACGACAGGCGCCGTCATGGGGTACTTGGTGAGGGAAGGGAAAAGCAGATTTGCTGTTTATATCGCTGGATCCATTGTGTTTCTTGTCAATTTAGTAGCACAATATGCTTTGTCGATTGTTTTATTTAATATAAATTTTATTGATGAAATGGTGACAGTATTCCGTTCGTCTGTGGACCAGGCGGTGAAAATGCTGGAACAAATGAATCAGACACCAGATGAGAAACTGATAAACCAATTCGACTCAATGGTTGATATGATAGAAGTACTTATGCCAAGCATGTTCGTGCTGTCCTCCTTTTTAATCGTATTTCTGCTGCAGCTTGCTTCCTTTCCGTTCATGAAACGGTTTGGCATTAAGGTGCCCGGATGGCGGCCGTTACGGGAGTTAAATCTTCCAAAAAGTATTCTATGGTATTATTTGATTACGATGATCGTTGCACTGGTAATGCAGCCTGTACAAGGAAGCTATTGGTTCTGGGTGATTTCCAATCTAACGTTCATTTTGCAAATGCTGATGGTCCTTCAGGGGATTGCCTTCATTTTTTATTTCACACAGATAAAAGGGTATCCGAGAGCCGTTCCGATTATCGTAGTTGTCCTTGTGTTCCTCCTTCCGTTTGTTCTTTATATTGTGAGGATATTAGGTATAATGGACTTAGGTTTTGATTTAAGAAAACGTCTAGGAGAGAAGAAGTAATCAGAAACTAACGCTTTAGGAGCTGAGCACATGCCTTCTTATTTAGAGAGGCGGCAAATACGTTATCCATTGTATGGATTGATGGCCGTAACACTGGTGCTAATTGGATTTCTGTCTTTCTATAACTGGATTATAGGGGCTGCAGGGTTCATTCTCACTGGCCTGTTTGTATATTTGATTTTTCAAGTGAACCATAAAATAAAGGAAGAAACAGAGGAATATATTTCTACCCTATCTTACCGCGTCAAAAAAGTCGGCGAAGAAGCTTTGATGGAAATGCCGATTGGGATTATGCTGATTAATGATGACTATTATATCGAGTGGACCAATCCTTTCATCGCTTCTTGTTTCCACGAAGATTCGCTAGTCGGAAAGTCCTTGTATGATGTAGCAGATGCCGTTATTCCCTTGATTAAGCAAGAGGTGGAAACGGAGATCATCTCCCTGCATGATCGGAAATTCAAGATCATTCATAAGCCGGAGGAACGGCTGCTCTATTTTTTTGATGTGACCGAACAGGCAGAAATCGAAAAACTGTATCATGATGAGCGGACGGTCATTTCGATTATCTATTTAGATAATTATGATGAAGTGACCCAGGGGATGGATGATCAGACAAAAAGCAGTCTAAACAGCGTGGTTACCTCTATTTTAAATAAGTGGGCGACCAATAATGGTGTTTTTCTCAAAAGGGTTTCGTCGGAGCGTTTTATTGCCGTGTTTAATGAACATATCCTCCGGCTGTTGGAAAAGGGCAAATTCACCATCCTGGATGAGGTAAGGGAGACGACAGCAAAGCAAAATGTTCCGTTAACCCTTAGTATTGGTGTCGGCACTGGCTATTCCTCCCTTCCTGAACTTGGTTCACAGGCACAATCCAGTTTAGACCTAGCTCTAGGTCGTGGCGGAGACCAGGTGGCAATTAAACAACCTAATGGGAAGGTCAAATTTTATGGAGGCAAGACCAATCCAGTTGAGAAGCGCACGAGGGTAAGGGCACGAGTCATTTCCCATGCGCTGAAGGAATTGGTTATCGAAAGCGACAAAGTCTTGATAATGGGCCACAAGAATCCAGATATGGATGCAATTGGTTCGGCAATTGGGATTCTTAAAGTAGCACAAATGAACAACCATGAAGGGTTTATCATTTATAATAAAAATGAAATGGATACAGGGGTCCAGCGCCTGATGGATGAGATTAAACAGAACGAGGAGCTTTACTCTCGTTTCATCTCGCCGGAACAGGCATATGAAATCGTCACGGATGACACATTGCTTGTCGTTGTCGATACTCATAAGCCGTCAATGGTGATAGATGAGAAGCTATTGAACCAGATAGAGAATGTCATTGTCATCGACCACCATCGCAGGGGCGAGGAGTTCATCAAAAATCCGCTGCTTGTCTACATGGAGCCTTATGCTTCCTCGACAGCAGAGCTCGTTACAGAATTGCTTGAATACCAGCCGAAGAATGGAAGAATCCAGATGCTTGAAGCAACGGCTTTGCTGGCTGGGATTATCGTAGATACGAAAAGCTTCACCTTAAGGACGGGAGCGCGGACATTTGATGCTGCTTCCTATTTGCGCAGCCATGGAGCAGATACGATTCTCGTGCAAAAGTTTTTAAAAGAAGATATCCGTACTTATATTAAAAGAGCAAGAATTATTGAAAATGTTTATTTTTACCGTGATGGAATTGTGATTGCAAAAGGCTCAGATGATATTCGATCTGATCATGTTCTAATTGCCCAAGCAGCAGACATCCTTTTGACGATGGAGGGGGTACAGGCGTCCTTCGTTTTATCCCGCAGAGTCGAAGACACGATTGGCATCAGCGCCAGATCATTAGGGGAAGTCAATGTCCAGATTATCATGGAAAGTCTGGATGGCGGCGGGCATTTGAGCAATGCTGCTACGCAATTAGCAGATCTTTCAACCGACGAGGCAGAATCACTTTTACAACATGCGATAGATGATTATTTAGAAGGGGGACAAAAAGAATGAAAGTAATATTTTTGAAAGACGTGAAAGGAAAAGGGAAAAAAGGCGAAATCAAAAACGTGGCGGACGGCTATGCTCATAACTTCCTAATCAAGCAGGGACTGGCTGTCGAAGCCAATCAGGCTGCTATGAGTTCCCTTAACGCCCAAGCGAAGAAAGAAGAGAAGCAGGCGCAGCAGGAGCTTGAGGATGCGAAGGAATTGAAGGAAAAGCTGGAAAAAGTAACGGTTGAACTAACGGCGAAGTCTGGCGAAGACGGCCGTCTTTTCGGCTCCATTACAAACAAGCAAATTGCTGATGAATTGCAAAAGGCCCACAGCATTAAGCTTGATAAACGTAAAATGGAAATGCAGGATGCCATCCGCACACTTGGTTATACAAAGGTTCCTGTAAAGCTTCACAAGGAAGTTCAAGCAACATTGAATGTCCATGTAACAGAAGGAAAATAATTGACAGTTCCATATCGACCGAAACATGATAAACTAATATAGTTACAGAAATAGGTGATCGGTTTTGCTGATCACTTTTTTCCGTTTGAGTAATTTGTAAGGGGGCTGGCAGATGAGTGAATTATTCGCGGATCGACTTCCGCCGCAAAATATAGAAGCGGAACAAGCCGTAATTGGTGCAATCTTTTTAGAGCCATCAGCTTTAACTCTTGCTTCAGAAATGCTGTTACCCGAAGATTTTTACCGAGTGGCACACCAGAAAATATTCAGCGTCATGCTGGATTTAAACGATAAAGGAAAAGCAATCGACCTCGTAACTGTTACGGAAAACCTAGCATCTTCCAAATTGATTGAGGATGTCGGAGGGGTAAGCTATCTCAGTGAATTGGCGGCATCCGTCCCGACGGCAGCAAACATAGAGTATTATGCTAGAATCGTAGAAGAAAAATCGCTGTTGAGAAGGCTGATTCGTACCGCTTCAGGGATTGCCGAAGATGGCTATATGCGGGAAGATGAAGTCGAAGCCTTGTTGGCCGAAGCGGAAAAGAACATTATGGAGGTTGCCCAGCGCAAGGGCGGAGGCTCCTTTCACAATATAAAAGATGTCCTAGTCAGAACGTACGATAATATCGAAGAAATGCATAATCGCAAAGGGGATATCACCGGTCTGGAAACGGGTTTTACGGAGCTTGATCGAATGACCGCTGGTTTTCAGCGGAATGACCTAATCATCGTCGGTGCTCGTCCTTCTGTCGGGAAGACGGCGTTCGCCCTGAATGTTGCCCAGAATGTTGCCAAAAAAACAGGCGAGAATGTGGCAATTTTTAGTTTGGAGATGGGGGCGGAACAGCTTGTCATGCGTGTACTTTGTGCGGAAGGAAATATTGATGCGCAGAGGCTGCGGACCGGTTCCCTGAATGATGAAGATTGGGGCAAGCTGACGATGGCAATGGGCAGTCTGTCGAATGTAGGGATTTTCATTGATGACAGTCCATCACTCAGAATTGCGGATATCCGTTCTAAATGCCGCCGTCTTAAGCAAGAGCAGGGACTTGGCATGATCCTGATCGATTACCTGCAACTGATCCTTGGCAGCGGTCGAGCCGGCGAAAACCGCCAGCAGGAAGTATCGGAAATCTCCCGTTCCCTCAAGCAGCTTGCCCGCGAACTACAAGTACCTGTGATCGCGTTGTCTCAGCTGTCCCGTGGCGTGGAACAACGCCAGGACAAGCGGCCGATGATGTCCGATATTCGTGAATCCGGATCGATTGAGCAGGATGCCGATATCGTTGCCTTTCTGTATCGGGATGATTACTATGACAAAGAATCTGAGGATAAGAATATTATTGAAATCATTATTGCCAAGCAGCGTAACGGCCCAGTTGGAACGGTAAAGCTCGCCTTTGTAAAAGAATATAATAAATTCGTCAATATAGAGAACCGATATGACGAATCGTATGCTCCCCCAGGGGGAAAATGAGAATGGACCAGATTTGGTTGATTCTCTTTTTTTAGATGGAGATTTTACTTAGGTAAAAATTTATACGAACAAATGAAAGATAGTTTAAAATTAATGTTCGTGTTTTATTGACTTTTTCCCGGAATTACTGGTAAACTTTATATGTTTGAAACCGAAAATACCATATTACCTTTGGAGGTGCTTTTTATATGACATCAGTAGTAGTAGTTGGAACACAATGGGGAGATGAAGGAAAGGGAAAAATCACAGATTTCCTTTCAGAAAATGCCGAAGTAATTGCCCGTTACCAGGGAGGAAACAACGCAGGCCATACGATCAAGTTCAATGGGGAAACATATAAGCTGCATTTGATTCCATCCGGAATTTTTTATAAAGAGAAAATCAGCGTGATCGGGAACGGAATGGTTGTCGATCCGAAAGCACTAGTTCAGGAACTTGCCTATCTTCACGAGAAAGCAGTGTCCACTGACAATCTCCGGATCAGCAATCGTGCCCATGTTATTCTGCCTTACCATTTGAAGCTGGATGAAGTGGAAGAGGCAAGCAAGGGTGCCAATAAGATCGGCACTACAAAAAAAGGAATTGGCCCAGCTTATATGGACAAGGCTGCCCGTATCGGAATCAGGATTGCTGACTTGTTAGACCGTGAAGTATTCGAAGAAAAACTTACCCGAAATCTTGAAGAAAAAAATCGCCTGTTTGAACGCATTTATGAAACGGAAGGCTTCAAGCTGGAAGACATTCTGGAAGAGTATTACGAATATGGCCAGCAAATAAAGCATTATGTTGTCGACACATCTGTCGTGTTAAATGACGCCTTGGATGAAGGCCGCCGAGTGCTGTTTGAAGGTGCACAGGGGGTAATGCTTGATATCGACCAGGGTACCTATCCTTTCGTTACATCTTCCAATCCCGTTGCTGGCGGTGTGACAATTGGGTCTGGAGTGGGACCAACGAAAATCACCCATATTGTTGGGGTGTCAAAGGCATATACGACGCGCGTTGGCGATGGCCCTTTCCCAACCGAACTGGACAATGAAATTGGGAATCGGATTCGAGAAGTAGGCCGTGAATACGGAACAACTACTGGACGACCGCGCCGTGTTGGCTGGTTTGACAGTGTCGTCGTCCGCCACGCTCGCCGTGTCAGCGGAATAACAGATTTATCTTTAAACTCCATCGATGTTCTGACTGGAATTGAAACGCTGAAAATTTGTGTAGCTTATCGTTATAAAGGGGAATTGATCGAAGAATTTCCTGCAAGCCTAAAAGCACTTGCTGAGTGTGATCCTGTCTATGAAGAACTTCCGGGCTGGACTGAAGACATCACTAGTGTGAAATCACTCGATGAACTCCCGGAAAATGCAAGGCATTATCTTGAACGAATCTCTCAGCTGACTGGGATTCCGCTATCTATCTTTTCCGTCGGCCCAGACCGCACCCAGACAAATACTGTGCGTAGCCCTTGGAGATCTTAATTTAACGAGATACAGCCCCTGGCCATGCAGTCGGGGGCTTATTTGTGAACGAAGTACAGCTAAATCCTAGTCGCAGCATGGCCAGCAAGCTGATTTGGTACAAAAAAATGCAACTTTTAGCAAAAAAATATGTACAAGCGACAAACTGCTATGGTATTATAAGCAATGTTGTCACTTATTCGACAAAAAACGATGATTTTAATAAATTTTGGCTCAGTAGCTCAGTCGGTAGAGCAAAGGACTGAAAATCCTTGTGTCGGCGGTTCGATTCCGTCCTGAGCCATTAAAAAAGGGAGCGTGTCTAATGACATGCTCTCTTTTTTGTAATCTATTTGTAATAAACTCTGTAATTTTCTTATTTTTAACTTGGCTATGATGGATTGAATAGGTGGCTGCATGGATTATTACCCAGAAGTAGGGGGATATATTGTTATCGCTAGATTTCCGGCTTGTTATTCGACTAGAAAATAGGAAAATAGATCGATATCGAATGGAATTTGTCTGACAAAAAACGTAATAAAATGTCAGCTATTATACAATTTTGTTACATATTGAAGACTTGTCACTCTAGCGATACATAATATGGTAAAGTATAAAGGTGCAATTATCAGAAAATAGTTATATAGAACTAGATTAATAGTGTTTGACCGTTGTAGGAGGATCAGGATGAGAAATTTAAAACATAGGCTGTCCAATCTTGCCGGCAAAACATCTAATGGGATGAAGCCGGCAATAAAAAAGTCGATCATGGCTGGGGTTACTATAGCTGCATTGTCATTTAGTGCGGGAAATGCAGCACACGCGGCAGAAACGAAATTAACAACAAAGACCATATTTTATGTGTATGTAAATGATAGCTTTGTAGGAATGGTAGCAGACAAAACTCAAGTCGAAAACTTGGTAGAAGCCGAATTAGCAGCTGCTAAGAAGAATTATGCGAACCTGGTAGTCGATCTAGGGATGAATGTCTCGTATATTCCTGAGCAGGTGTTTAGTTCTGACACGAATACCAACACAAATGACGTAGTCACAGAACTTAAGAATCAGATCCATGTCCAGGCCGAAGCTTCGGCTGTCATGATCGATAACAAACCAGTTGCTTATTTAAAAGACAAGGCAGCAGCTGAAAAAGTTCTCGATACTTTACTGCTTGAATACATTACGGAAGAAGAATTAGCAGCAGTAAAGAGCAGAGAAACTGCTCCTACTCTCCCATTACCCGATGGAAAAGAAAAGGAAACTCGTATAGTAGACGTTAATTTCTCTAAGGAAGTTTCACAGTCAGCAGAAAAAATTGCTCCTGAGAAGATCCTCCCTATCGAGAAAGCTGTTGAACTTCTTAAAAAAGGGACGCTTAAAGAACAGAAGTATCAGGTTCAAGAAGGAGATGTATTGGGAACCATTGCAAGTGACCATAATCTAAAGCTTGCCCAATTGCTTTCCTTAAATAAAGGGTTGAACGAAAATTCCATTCTCAAGCCTGGTCAAGAAATAAATGTAACAGTTTTAAAGCCTTTCGTTGATGTTGTCGTCCATCGTCAAGTATATGCTAAGGAAGAAATAGCTTTTAAAAAAGAGGTCATAGAAGATCCTACCATGCCTAAGGGTGACACGAAGAAGAAGCAGGAGGGCAAGGTGGGAATCAAGGGTATGACCTACTCGCTGACAGAACAAAATGGCAAGACAATCAAGAAGGAAGTCCTCAAAGAAACAGTCCTTGAGGAACCTGTGACTGAAATCATTAGGAAGGGAACGAAGGTTATCCCTTCTCGTGGAGATGGAACTTTTGCATGGCCGACAAATGGTGGTTATATTTCTAGCCGTCAAGGCTACCGATGGAGCAGGCTGCACAAAGGAATTGATATCGCTAGGCCTAGCAATTACACCATTAAGGCAGCAGATAATGGAACAGTCGTTTATGCTGGCAATAGCGGCGATGGATATGGCAATAAAATCATCGTCGATCATAATAACGGCTATCGCACCTTGTATGCTCACCTTGCATCGATCTCGGTAAATGTAGGCCAGACAGTTTCGCGCGGTTCGAAAATCGGGGTCATGGGCAGAACAGGCAATTCAACTGGTATCCATCTTCATTTTGAAGTACATCAAAACGGGAAGATCATTGACCCGTTATCCAAAGTAAATCGAAATTAAAATTTTAAAAAAGTCTCTAGCCAAATCTAGAGACTTTTTTTTTGGGGAAGATTGGTGCGATTGGGAAGAGAAGCAGAAAAATCGTATAATAGAAAAAATATCGTTTTTCGCTGATTTACAGTAAAATAGAAAAGATAACAATTTTAAAAAAAGAGAAGCGCTTTTATATAAGAATGATAATTTGGTGGAAAAAGGAGAATGTCGTATGGAGAAGAAAATTCTGGTTGTTGATGATGAGAAGCCAATTGCAGACATCCTGCAGTTCAATTTAAAAAAAGAGGGTTATGATGTTTACTGTGCATACGATGGGAATCAAGCAGTGGAGATGGTAGAGGAGATTCAGCCTGATTTGATTCTGCTTGATATTATGCTTCCGATGCTTGATGGCATGGAAGTCTGCCGTGAAGTCCGCAAGAAATTTGAAATGCCGATCATCATGCTGACGGCTAAGGATTCCGAAATCGATAAAGTTCTCGGCTTAGAGCTTGGTGCAGATGATTATGTTACGAAGCCGTTCAGCACGAGGGAATTGATTGCCAGGGTAAAAGCAAACCTGCGCCGCCATCAAGCGAATGCCGTAAAAGAAAATGAGCAGGAAGAATCAAATGAAATTAGCGTCGGTTCTTTGACCATCCATCCCGATGCTTATGTTGTCTCGAAGCGGGGAGAAACAATTGAATTGACACACCGTGAATTTGAATTGCTCCATTATCTTGCCAAGCATATTGGACAAGTCATGACGAGAGAGCATTTGCTGCAAACCGTTTGGGGCTATGATTATTACGGAGATGTGCGGACAGTGGATGTAACTGTTAGACGACTTCGCGAAAAAATCGAAGATAATCCTAGTCATCCGATGTGGATCGTGACCAGACGAGGAGTTGGCTATTATTTAAGAAACTCTGAGCAGGAGTAAGAATAGGGATGAAAAAAGTAGGCTTTTTTCGCTCGATCCACCTGAAATTTGTGCTTATATATGTGCTGCTTATTCTCGTAGCGATGCAGATTATTGGTGTTTACTTTGTCCGACAGCTTGAGACGACACTAATGACCAATTACCAAGATTCCGTGAAATCCCGTGTGGACCTGCTGGTGTATGATATTCAGGAAGAAATGGTCAAGGAACGCGGGAAGGAAGACCCGACGAAAGAGGAAGCAATTAGACAGGTATTGCAAGACTATAACAAGGCGTCCGATATCTCGGAAATTCGCGTGATTGATGGAAGCAGTTTTAAAATATTGGGAACATCCAGCTCTAGCAATAGCGGGTTGGTAGGGCAGAGAACTCCTGATGTAAACATAAAACGGTCGATCATCTTTGAAGCAGATGAAGACGTCATCCAACTGGATCCGAAAACAGGGAAAAGAGTTTGGGTGCTGTCTACTCCAATCATGCATAACAGTGAAGCGATCGGCGCTGTCTATCTTGTAGCTAGAATTGATGACATTTTTAACCAAATGAATGACATTAATAAAATCCTTGCTACAGGGACAGCTATTGCCCTTATTTTTACAGCTATTTTAGGTGTGCTGCTAGCACAGACGATTACCAGGCCGATTTCCGATATGCGCAAACAGGCGCTGGCGATGACGCGCGGCAATTTTTCCAGAAAGGTAAAAGTGTATGGCTATGATGAAATTGGTCAGCTGGCGATCACTTTTAACAACCTGACGAAAAAGCTGCAGGAAGCACAGGCAACTACTGAAGGGGAGAAAAGAAAGCTCAGCTCCGTTATTTCCTATATGACGGATGGTGTCCTTTCAACCGATCGGAAAGGGCGAATCATCCTGATCAATGATCCAGCTGCACAAATGCTAGGTGTTTCACGTGAAACAGTCCTTTCACAACCATTGGTTTCGATTCTTGGTCTAGATGAAAACTATAGCTTTGAGGATCTGCTGCAGGAGAAGGAATCCATCATTTTGGATTACAGTACGAAAAGCAAGCCGTTCATCCTCCGTGCGAATTTTTCGGTTATCCAGAAGGAGAGCGGCTTTGTAAATGGATTAATTGCGGTCCTTTATGATATTACCGAACAGGAAAAAATTGATATGGAAAGACGCGAATTCGTAGCAAATGTATCCCATGAATTACGCACCCCGTTGACTACAATGCGCAGTTATCTGGAAGCCTTGGCGGATGGCGCCTGGCGCGATGAAGAAATTGCCCCTAACTTCCTGGAGACAACCAGAGGAGAAACGGAGCGAATGATCCGGCTTGTCAACGATTTGCTGCAGCTGTCTAAGCTGGACAGTGTGGATTACCGTCTTACTAAAGAATGGGTTGACTTCCCGGTGTTTTTTAACCGGATCATTGACCGGTTTGAAATGACGAAGGAACAAAATGTATCTTTCAAAAGAAACATACCTAGCGGTGCTATTTTTGTAGAAATAGACGAAGACAAAATCACTCAAGTGCTGGATAATATCATCTCCAATGCAATGAAATATTCACCTGAAGGCGGGACGATTACTTTCGAGGTGAAGGAATTGGAGGAGCAGATTGTTGCAAGTATCTCAGATGAAGGTGTCGGGATTCCTAAGGATAATCTCGAGAAAATTTTTGACCGTTTCTACCGCGTCGATAAAGCCAGAACGCGAAAACTTGGCGGAACCGGACTTGGACTGGCGATTGCCAAAGAAATGGTCAATGCCCATGGGGGAAGAATTTGGGCGGAAAGTGTGGAAGGCAAGGGAACAACCGTTCAATTCACTCTACCTTATGACCGAAATGCAGAGGATGATTGGTCATGACATATGAAAATATAAAATCTGGTATGTTAACCTTTCTGGTAGTATTGAGTGGGATTTTAACCTGGAATATATGGACCTACCAGCCGGACTATGAATTAGTTACTAATCACAAAACGGTGGAAGAAGTAAATATTGCAACCCAGAAGGATCTCAAGAAGATCGTCAAGCCGCATCAGATCATTTATCAAGTAGACGGCAAGCAATTTGGGTCGGTGGATAATGCCTATATCGATGGGATTATTGGGGTCATCACCAAATGGAAGTACTTTGATGTCGGAAAGTATCCTGGCCGGGTCGCCGATTTTACCGAGGAAATCAACCAAGGACACAACACGGAAATAATTTTCCCGGATGAAGTGCCGATTGATCTTTATAAAAGGGTATTGAATATTAGCGAAAAGGATATTCCGAAATTTGATTTCGACCGGATCATCATCAATTCGGAGACACAGCAAAAGCAGGAGGGCATTGTTTATTTTTACTCGCAAAAAAACCAGGAAGTCTATGTCAGCAATGTCAGTCCAACCTATATCAATGATTTTACGGACAAATACTATGATTCTGCTAAAAAACTGACTCCCTATTTCCTATATCCTGTTTCTGATACTAAGAAAATCTATCTGCCAACCGAAAAAGTCGACATGGTCATGCATACCTATTATCAAAATCCGTTAGATTCAGACCAGTTTAAGGATGCGCTGTTCACGGATCCAAGCTTTGTGCAGCGCAGTGTAGGAGAAGGGGTTGAGGAGTATACCGATGATGCAAGCAAAATGATCGTGGATACAGAAACAAATATGATCAATTATGTAAATCCGGTCCGCAATCGGGATTCGGTCATTGGAACCACAAATGTCCTGCAAAAGAGCATTGAATTTGTCAATGGGCATGGCGGCTGGACGGAATCGTACCGATACGTGTATAAGGATGATTTTAATCAGAATGTCCTTTTCCGTCTTTACAGCAAGGAAGGATACCCCGTATTTAACCAAATGGGGATGTCTGAAATTTATCAGCAATGGCGGCAGTCAGAAATCAGCCGCTATGTACGGCCAGGATTTCATCTGGAGCTTCCATTGAATCCGGATGTGGAAACAAAGACATTGCCTTCGGGACAAGAGGCGGTGGAATATTTGCAGCATAAAAAGGATTTCAAACCGGAACTTCTGGAAAATATGATGCCGGGATATTATCTGACTCAAGGAACAGAGAATTCAGTGATCTTGCTGGAGCCAGGCTGGTTTTACCTGTACGACCAGGAGTGGCGTCAGCTGATCTGGGAGGAGGAATTGAATAATGGATTGGAGTAGAATCAAGACAATCTTTATTCTGACTTTCCTCGTCCTCGATGTATACCTCGTATACCAGTTCATCAATACGAGGGATGCTGCCCAATATGAAATTCCAAAGGAAACGACACTGGAAGAAAAACTGAAGAATGATGATATCAGCTATGTGGAAGTTCCTGAGGCAAAAAATAAAGAACAATACCTTAGTGTAAGAGCAAAGGTATTCACCGCTGAAGACATGGAAAAGTTCAAGGGACAGTCCATCAGTCTTGGGGATGGCACATCGATTGAGGCTAAACTCGATAAGCGGTTGCAATTAACGGGCAACTTCGAGCCTGCTGATCTTTCTGCCTTTCTGAAGGCGAATATTTTTGCGGGAGACCAGTATAAGTTCTGGAGTAAAAACGATGAAGCTGGGACCATTACGTATTATCAGGAATACGAAAATAAAACGTTTTACTATAACAGTAATGCAAAGTTGACCTTCTTTTTAAATGAAGACCAGGAAGTGACTTCGTACCGACAGACATATTTGGAGATCGTGGACGAGCTTTCCGAGGCAGAGGAATTGCTTCCTCCGCTCAGGGCTGTGGACACGCTCTATAAAAAAGGGTTATTAAAACCAAAGAGTAAAATTACAGACTTTGAGTTGGGGTATTCCACACTCGTTTCCCTGACAGCTTCCCATGTGGTGACACCAACGTGGAGGATTGAAGTCAATGGCAAGGAAAACATGTTTGTACATGCATTCGAAGGTCGGGTCATCCCGTTGACAGACGGAGAAAATAATACAACGGAGTGAAGAGAAATGAGTTTGCATTTTAGTGTTCTCGCCAGCGGGAGTACGGGAAATGCGATCTATGTGGAGACGGAGGGCCAATCCTTTTTAGTGGATGCCGGATTGAGCGGCAAACAGATGGAGGGTTTATTCAAAGAAATCGGCCGTGAAATGAAAGACCTCTCTGGAATATTAGTGACGCATGAACATAGCGATCATATAAAAGGCATAGGAATCGTTGCCCGTAAATATAAACTGCCAATCTATGCGAATGAAAAGACATGGAAAGCAATGGACGGATTAATTGGCGAAATTCCGTTAGACCAAAAGTTTTCTTTTGCGATGGAGACGGTGAAAACCTTTGGCGGATTGGATATTGAATCCTTCGGCGTTTCACATGACGCTGCTGAGCCGATGTTTTATGTATTCCATAAAGAAGGGAAAAAACTGGCGCTTGTAACGGACACAGGTTACGTCAGTGACAGGATGAAGGGAATCATTTCAAATGCGGACGCGTACGTATTTGAAAGCAATCATGACGTGCAGATGCTGAGGATGGGTAGATATCCGTGGAGCGTGAAACGCCGTATCTTAAGCGATTACGGCCATGTCTCAAACGAGGATGCTGCAGTGGCAATGAGCGAAGTCGCAGGAGATCAAACCAAACGGATTTACCTTGCCCATTTGAGCAAGGATAACAATATGAAGGACCTTGCAAGAATGGCAGTCACGCAAACATTGGAGGGCCAGGGAATCATGGTAGGAGAACAGTTCGATTTGATGGACACGGATCCAAAAACTCCAACCCCTTTGACCGCCATTTAACGCGTTTAGAAAAATAGATTTTCAGGGAAAGGAGTAAGGTACAACCATACTCCTTTTTCGATTGTAAAAAAGAGCTTATTTTTAGAAATTATCCTGTCTGGTTGTATAATATATGGTATACAAAACAATTGTAGCTATTGGTTAATGAAAGGGTTGGTGAACTATGGGATATTACGATGATCAAGATTATCAAGGTCGGTATAAACCGCAAAACAGCAGGAAAGGCGGCTTCTTCTGGGCTAGCCTCGCAGGCGCAGTGATTGGGGCGTTAATGGTGATTTTCTCCATCCCCTTGTTATCGAATTTGGATGTGCTGCCCTATAAAATTGAACCAAATAATCAATCAGCTGTAATAGAACAGCCGCAGGACAATAATGAAGACATCACCGCGAAAAAAACAGTTTCGATCGATGTTACGACCAAAATTACCGATGCGGTTGACAAGGCCGGGGATGCGGTTGTCGGGATTACGAATATCCAAGAAAGTACGAGCTTCTGGGGACAAGCACAGGAGTCAGGCGGAACAGGATCGGGTGTTGTTTACAAAAAGGCCGGAGATAAAGCCTATATAGTCACGAATCACCATGTTGTGGCAGATGCTTCAGAGCTTGAGGTCAGCCTTAGCGACGGGACAAAAATCCCGGCAAAACTTTTAGGAAGCGATATTTGGACGGATCTGGCGGTGTTGGAGGTGCCAGCTGAGCAAATCAAGGTCGTAGCTGAGTTTGGGAATTCCGAAAAGCTAAAGCCTGGTGAACCAGTGATTGCAATCGGAAACCCGCTTGGACTTACCTTCTCAGGATCGGTTACCCAAGGAATTATCTCCGGATTGGAACGAGCCATCCCAGTGGATGTAAATCAGGACGGAACACCTGACTGGCAAGCTGAGGTGCTCCAGACAGATGCAGCCATCAATCCGGGCAATAGTGGTGGTGCTTTAATCAATATTGAGGGTCAGGTAATTGGAATTAACTCGATGAAAATTGCCCAGAGTGCTGTAGAAGGAATTGGATTGTCCATTCCCATCAATTATGCAGCTCCTATCATTGATGACCTTGAGAAGACCGGGGAAGTGAAAAGGCCATTCATGGGCGTCGAACTCGCCTCTGTTAATGAAATTTCAGCCTATCACCAACAGAACACTTTGAAGCTTCCTAAGGAAGTCAATTTTGGCGTCGCGATCAGAGCCGTAGAGCCGAATTCTCCGGCAGACAAGGCAGGTATGAAGGAATTGGACGTCATCATTGAAATGGATGGAGAAGAAATCCGCGACGTTGTCGATTTGCGCAAGCATCTGTATAACAAAAAGAAGGTCGGCGACGATATGCAGGTTAAATACTACCGAAATGGCAAGCTGCAAGAAACAACTATGAAGCTGGGTGGAGAAACATTATAGCTGTTGTGATGATAAACAGGAGGCAGACGCTTCCTGTTTTTGTGCTAAAATAGTCTTTGTCGATCATTAAAAATCAGAATTAACAAATGATAAGGATAGAGAAAATAAACGGAAAGGATGAGGAATATGAAGTATTGCTGCGCGGATCATGTCGAGTTAGCACTGGATGAAGCAGTAGATGAATTTGAATTAGCACCCCGATTAACGAAACTGGAGGCTGTTGATAAGTCAATGTTTCCCTGTGGATACTGTGGACAACCTGCAATATATATTGTGGCGAACGAATGATCTCCTACTAAATGTGGATAGTGCTGTGAATATGTGGATAACTATTGTTAATAGATTGTTTGTAAACTGTTTGTAAACTGTTTGTAAAGTGAGGATGCCTGTGAATATCTCAATCATAACGGTAGGAAAACTGAAAGAAAAATATCTCAAACAAGGAATCGCGGAATACATAAAGCGGCTTGGAAGCTACGCAAAAGTAGAAGTGATCGAACTCCCAGACGAAAAGGCACCCGAAGAATTAAGCGAAATCGAAAAAAACCAAGTCAAGCAAAAAGAAGGCGAGCGAATCCTAGCCAAAATTGGCCAAGATACCCACGTCATCGCCCTGGCCATCAACGGCAAACAAAGATCATCCGAAGAACTCGCAGACAATCTCGATAAGCTAGCCACCTACGGAAAAAGCAAAATTGCCTTTATCATCGGCGGATCACTAGGACTCAGCGAAGAAGTTTTAAAAAGAGCAGATGAACAACTATCCTTCTCAAAAATGACATTCCCGCACCAACTAATGCGCTTGATCCTCATAGAACAAATTTATCGGGCTTTTAGGATAAATCGGGGTGAACCGTATCATAAGTAAATCCTGCATTCCCGAAGCTACTGTAACGAGGTTGGTGGCGAAATGCCGATATTCTCGTAAAGTGCCTTTTGACGTTTAGTTACTTCTCCTATGCGGATCTGAGCACCTGGTTGTTCAAAACACTCAATGATGTCAAATTCATCAAGAAGTCCCTG
>NZ_JAUSUN010000026.1:0-47119 GCF_030814065.1 Mesobacillus stamsii | reverse complement strand
TGTCCAGACCTTCATTACACAAATCAATAAAGAACCTATGAAAATTGTTAATCGCCTATGTCTAAAACTATAAAATCTTTAGTTCCGTCTATATATATAGATATTTTACCATATTATCCTTCTGTTATATAGCATTCGTACTGTTGCATAACAAAATTTTTAATTGAAAAATGCCACCCTTTTTGAAACTGATAGGCATTTTAATCACATTCTTCCTCTGGGCACATATGATAATAAAGAAATCTAACTAAAGGGTGTTGCTTAATGCCAGCAATTGTAGGAATCGCACAGGTCGTCTCACTCGGAAACAGCGCCGTCTTCCACATTGGCGATGTTTACAGCATTAACCCGATCTCCAATGCAAAAACCTTTTCTGGAGCTGGCTCATTCAATACCGGTGACGGCTTGACTATATACAATAATCAAAGTGCAACGAATACCTATGATCAAGATGGTATGGATCAAGGCAACTATTTTAACGCATAATGCGGGTGATTCGGATGAATTTTTATATACAACAGTCAATCAATATTAACTTTTTAAAAGTAGAAGGCATCACCAACTCTTCTGTTTTGCAAATTGGAAGCACCGGGATGATTAAGTCTATTTCCAATCTTTATAATACCGGCGGTTTTGTAGAGCCTGCTCCAGAAGCGCTGCATCCTTCGCAAATCTACACAGGGATGGAAGAACCAGATGATGATTCACACAACGTACTTGAGACGCCTGCTGTCCCTTTAACTTCAGGTGTATCCCGTTCATGGTAGGAAAATACTGGTCGAATTGAGGTGATTCATTTGAATGCTGAATTTTATGAATATGTTAAAAAGATGCATTTATATGTAGAGCACCAAAACAAAAAAATAGCGAGACTGGAAAAGATGATTTTGGAGCTGAAGCAAGACATTGCCGTATTGAAGGAGCGTCCACCAGTCCAAATTGGAAATATCGAGTACAAATTCGACCAGTTGAAAGTAGAAACGCTAGAAGGAACTTTAAATATTGGCCTCAATCCGACTGATTTAGAAGGAATCGATGATTTTTCGGTTGATCAAAAGGCGGTAAATGTTCCAAATCCCGGAAAACAGCTGTTTAAAAGAACGATCGAAATGGAAACTGCCCTACATCAATATCTCGAAACAGATTTAGAACGTATTTATCGTGAGGCACAAGAGAAACTGGGGATTAGGGTCGACGATTCCTATTTTACTTTTATTAAAGACGATATCAAAAAACAACTATCCGGCAGAGTTTCAGCACATTTAAAAGAGAGATCATCCAATCAAAATTCTCCTGAAATCAGCTCCGAATTATCGGAACAGGTAGTTGAACTTCTTAAGCAGGAAATCCAAAATGGGGTATTCCTGTTTCTGAAAAATCTGCCGGATCATGTAAAGGAAGGGAATTCAGAATGAACTTTCAAGTCTATAACCGGGATATTTGTGTTGGTGACATCAAGATTATCGGTGTTTCAAGCTCCTCTCTGTTACTGGTCGGGGATGCAGACACCATCAATTTGGCTGCGACATTTGATACACCGGCTGAATCCCTCATAGTCGGGCCGTTTGTGCCACTTTCCCCGAAAATTTGATGATGCCGATGAAAAGAATGGCCACCGTCGATCGGATAAAGATTGATTCTGTTATCCTATCATCGGTGTTTCAAATTGGCGATTCCCAGCACATCGAAGGTCGTTCCAATGCTCTTGCAGTTCAGCGAGAGGCAGAAATTTTTTTTGGTACAGAAGGGGAATATTCTTCCTATCCAATTTTTTCAGAACCAATAGCATTTCAACCGGAAATGGAAACAATCATAGGTCACACTCATACGATTCACCCTTTTTTAAAGGTTCGAAATATTGACATCACCGGGGTATCTTCTTCATCGATTGTTCATCTTGGGAATACTTGCAATGTTTTGCTGGAATCAAGAGTAAAGCACATTCGACATCTGTTGCCACGTACGAAAATTCAGCAATGATTGATGTCCAATAAAAATCTGGCCACTTCATATTTACTTTTGGGCGACTATGAAGTTGGTTTATACTCTTGACTGGTTGTCCATATTGCCCATAACAATAGCAGAAAAGGATGTTTTTCATGCCAGCAATCATAGGGCCTGTTCAAATCTTTAGTGTCGGCGGGGGAACGGTGCAGTTTGGCGACACTCTGTTCATCTCTCCTAAAAGCAATACAAAGACAGTCGCTGGGCAGGGTGGATTTAACACTGGCGGTCTCATTGTTACTAATAATGGGCTAAGCGCCAGCAATGTTCTCGATGCCAACCTGATCGATCAGCCGACTGTAGGGAATAATTAACATTGATTGCAGATTCGCGTAAAGTTCTAATAAAAAAGGGTCAACATAAGAAAAACCGGGCAAACTGCGCCCGGTCCTTTTTTGGTTTTGCTGATGAACGGGCTGTTGATTGGAACGGATGACACTATTCTTTATACAAAAGAAAAAACTGGAACTAGTATCTAAATTGCATCCAAATGCCGAAAGATACCCTTATGCGAGCATTTTCACCTCTATAAGGGCATCTTTCAGGTGGAAAGATCCCCTTAGGCGAGCATTTTCACCTCTATAAGGGCATTTCCATCTCTATAAGGGCATCTCTCAGGACGAAAGATACCCTTATGCGAGCATTTTCACCTCTATAAGGGCATCTTTCAGGTGGAAAGATCCCCTTCAACCGAGTTGATCCATTTCCAAAAGATGGCCGCCATCGAAAAAATATAAATATTTCTCTTCAACTGGCTTTTTCCATAATTGTTGGATCGCTTTTGCATACAGGCTGATCTGGACCTGATAACGTTCTTTTAAAATCGGTTTTGCCTGTTCGAAACCGCCTTTATAGCGGTCGTTGATGCCATCTGTCTTAAAGTCGAGCAGGACGATTCCCTTTTCGTCCTCGAAAATGCAGTCGATGACCCCCTGAATGAAAATTGGCTCATTTTCACTCTGCCAATCAGGGTAAACCTCTTTTGCCGGCAAGGAGAGATAAAAGGGAACCTCACGGCGGACATTGTTTGCTTCGAGAAGCCGCTGGCCGATTTCGGTATCGAAAAAGGCAAGAATCCATTTTTGATCAACTGCTTCCTTCTGCTCAGGGAACAGCAGCTCCTTCTCAACCATTTGTGCAAGCTGTAAAACAAGGCTTGCATCTGTAACCGGCCTGGAAAGATCAAGATGCTGCATGACCATATGCATCGCGGTTCCCCGCTCTGCTGGGGTAACCATTTTTTCCCGCATGAACCTTGGCCTGTTAAGGTTTTGCTTCGTAAACTGGTGGACGATTTGTGTTCCGCTCTCCTCATCTCTTGTGTCAAGATTACGCTTCAGTTCGGTTACAGATTGTTTCGAACGGAAATTGGCAGCTTCCTTATAAGGGTATTTCCATGAAAGCTGTGCATGGACCTTATCAGCCAATTTCGATCCCGTATTTACAGCTTGGCCAGCTGCTACAAGGTCCATCAGGACATCGCGCTCTTTGTATTTCTCATCCGCATATGAAACGATTTCCTCTGCGTTAACCGTTGCTATTTTCCAGCGGGATGGATGGCAGCGAATCTCTTCGTCTAGTTGAGGATGAAGGATTGCCTGGCTGCCCTTGATTGACTCACAATCTTTATGCCGGATGATAGCTGGCCCTATCCAGTCGATATAGCCTGATGCAGATGCCCTCACATAGTCGTCAAGGAGCCAGTCCGATTGGCTTGCCTCGTCCTGCCACTTGCCGATCGTCTTGACTGCATCGTTCACAGAACCGATCAGGTAAAGCTTTTCTTTTGCACGAGTCAAGGCTACATAGAGGACGCGCATCTCTTCGGCAAGCATTTCCATCTTATGCTTTCGCTTAAATGCCAGCTGCGGGAGAGATGGAAAGGAGATTCGCTTCTCTGGATTGATGTACTTTGCTGCGAAGCCAAATTCCTTATCGAGCATGTAGAATTTTTTCAAGTCCATCGTATTGAACTTACGGGCAAGCCCTGCGACGAAAACGACTGGAAATTCCAGCCCCTTGCTGCTATGGATTGTCATGATTCTAACAACGTCCTCTTGTTCTCCCAGTGCCCTTGCAGCACCAAGATCATCGCCGCGCTCTCTCATCCGTTCAATAAAGCGCAAGAATCGGAACAAGCCGCGGAAGCTGGTTGCTTCATATTGTCTGGCGCGATCATAAAGTGCTCTAAGATTAGCCTGCCGTTGTTTTCCGCCTGGCATTCCGCCAGCAAAATCAAAGAACCTTGTCTCCCTGTAGAGCTGCCAGATCAAATCCGACACGGAACCTTGTCTTGCGGCCGTTCTCCATTTTTTCAAAGCTTCAAAGAAACGACTGGTTTTTTCATGGAGGGCTTCCTTTTCCAATGTTGGCCTGTTTAGGCAAAATGCCGTCAATGCCTCATAGAACGAGCCTCTTTTCTGGCTGATTCGAATGATGGCCAGTTCCTCTTCGTCCAAGCCGACAATCGGAGACCTCAGTACCGCAGCAAGCGGGATATCCTGATAAGGATTGTCGATTACTTTCAGCAAAGAAAGCATGACTGCTACCTCTGTCGCCTGAAAATAACCGGTAGACAGATTCGCGTAAATCGGGATCCCCTGCCGCTTGAACTCTTCCATGATTTGAGGGGCCCAAGTCATGGAGCGAAGAAGGATGACAATATCGCGATAATGAATAGGCTTGGATGTTTTCATTTTTGGATTGTACACGCCTCTTCGTTCTTCTACCATATCCTTAATATGCTTCGCCATCAGCCTTGCTTCAAGCTGCGACTGTTCCAAATCTTCAGCGTCGAATTCAGCCTCAGCAGCCTCATTCTCTGCTGAGGAATCAGAGTCTGACGAGGTATCTTCTCCCCTATCAATCAACAGCAGTTCGACCGGGAAGGAATCATCGTCTGGATAAAGAGCCCCTTTCTTCAACTCAGCATTATCATCGTAATGAATTTCGCCGACTGTTGCGCCCATGATTTGTTTGAATAAATAATTCGTTCCATCCAGTACTTCGCTTCGGCTCCTGAAATTCTTGGCAAGATCAATTTTCAAGCCAGTTCCTTCACCATGAGCCGTGAACCTATTGTACTTTCCGAGGAAAAGGGTTGGTTCGGCAAGCCGAAATTTGTAGATAGATTGCTTCATGTCCCCGACCATGAACAGATTCCCGGCTGCTTCGCTTTCCATTGAGACGAGCTGAAGAATCGCTTCCTGGACCATGTTTACATCCTGGTATTCATCCACCAGCACTTCCTTGAATTTATTGCGGTAGGCCAGTGCAGCTTCGGAAGGCACTCCAGGCGATACATTTTCCTCCTCAGTTTTTGCAGTTAGTATCTCAAGTGTGTAATGCTCCAGATCTGAAAAATCTACGATGCCACGCTCCTGCTTTACTTCTGCAAACCGGCGGGAAAATTCTTTCACTAAGCCGATTAGCACAGCGATCAGCGGTCTCATTTCCTGCATATCCTTCAGGAAGCTTTCTGGCTTCCTGGAAAACAGTTCGTTTCGCAAATCTTGGACTATCTTCTTTGCCCGGTCCCGAAGCTTGGCCGCTTTATCGACGAGATCTTTGTTGTATTCATCGCCGCGACATATCTTTGCCCTGCCAAAATCAGCAAGCTGAATCGCTTCATGCAGTTCTCCCCACGATTGTTCACTAGCAGCAAGCAAGGTATCCATCACATGAAGATCTTCAGTGAAATTCACAGCCCTTGGTGCAGGTCCGCCCGGCATTTTAGAGAGCTCGAGCGCTTTTTCAAGCAGCTGTTTCGCTCCATAGAGCTGAAGTTCAATATCCGCGGTGAGCACGTTCATGAATGGCAAGTCCTCGATCGCCGAGCACCCTGCTGCATCGTACATAGTGACAATGGAATCGAGGTAGGCATCAGGGGAAGGATTTGATCTCGCAAAATCAAACAAGTCAGCGATGATCTCCTTCAACCCTTCATCGCTGCGGTCATTCGTGAATGCATCCACGAGATGGAAAAATGGCTGATTATCTGCTTTTCCGTATTCTTCTTCAAAAAGTTCTTCGATCACTTCATCGCGCAAGAGCTGGCCCTCAGTTGCATCCGCGATCCTGAATCCAGGGTCGATATCGATCAAATAATAATATTTTCTGATGACTTCTAGGCAAAAGGAATGGAGCGTTGAAATCGACGCTCGATTTAATAGACTCAGCTGCTTTTTCAAGTGTGCTGAATCAGCATGATTGCCGATTGCTTTTTCGAGTGCTTCCCCAATTCTGTGGCGCATTTCAGCGGCAGAAGCATTGGTGAACGTAACGACCAACAGTTCATCGACGTTGATCAGATTGTTCTCCGAAGTGATTTTTTTGATAATCCGCTCGACAAGGACAGCCGTTTTACCGGATCCGGCAGCAGCGGCGACAAGAATATCCTTTCCCTCGGACATGATTGCCTTCCATTGATCTTCCGTCCAAGTCTCGCCAGCGGGTATTGGCGGTATAATCGTTTTAGCCAAGGTCCTCTTCCTCCTCTCCAATTGATGACCTTTCTTCTAGTCTAGCAGAACCGAATGTCAGTAAATCTTCCCCCTTCAGGCTTTCATCCTGCTTCAACGACTGCAGCAGGTCTTCCTTTTTAATGACTGGAAGCTTCCTGAAGTCATTTGATTCAATTGCCTGGTCAAACTGACATACCGGCTTGAACGAGCAAAATGTACATGGCGCCCGATTCTTGAGTTTGTATGGAGCAACATCAACGACTCCACTGACAATGCTATTTCCGGTCTCCACATACTTATGGCGCACAAATTTACGTAAGTAGTCAAAATCCTCACGACTTGCAACTTTGGAGCTTTTCAGCAGACTTCCATCCTTTTTGAAACCTGCCGAGATAATCTGTGAATTTCCCGTATCGAGCCCCTTGTCCATCATTCGGATGACATGTTCCTCGTTTAGCAACAATCCATTCATTTTAAAGCGTTTGAGAATTTCCTCTTCGATTTCCTCGAGCGTCAGCATTTTGGAAGTAGTAACAATTGGGTTGTGCACATGAAAATACAGTACCCCTGCTGGATCTGCCTGCCTACCGACAAGTAACGGTGAATGGGTGATGATGATATCGAGATAGGTGAGCATCTGAAGAGCTACACCATAATAAACTTCTGTCAAATTAACATCCTTCACGCTCGATTTGTAATCGATCACCCTCAAGTACACTCCCTGATCATCCTCTGCTTTATCAACCCGGTCGATCCGTCCCATCAGCTCCATCCTTACGCCATTTTTAAGCGAGAATCCCAATGGCGGCAGTTTCCCCTGGCGTCCAAAGCCGAGCTCCAGACCGACTGGCGAGAACCCGCTGACTTTTGCATGTTCACTCAACACTAGCGAGGCGCGGCTGATAATGTGCTGAAGCTTTTGCCTGATATAATGATGCCTGTTCGAGCTCAGCAGGATTTCATTCTGAAGTTTCGGAGCAAGTTTTTGCACAGCATCTCTTGCCAATTCTTCAGCCTGCGCCCTTGTCAGCTGGGCCCAGCTCAAGTTCTGCTCCATCACTGTTTCTGCAATTTCCTTCAGTGCTGCGTGGAAAAGATCACCGATATCAGGAGCTTCCAGCCTGAATATTTGGCGGTCCCGCAGCTTCAGCCCATGCTGGACATAATGTGAGAATGGGCAGCTATTGAATAGTTCCATCCTCGAGACACTCGCCTGAATTTCATCGCCATATAAATCCTTCGTGACAGATTCCGGCAGCCTTTTTGTCCTATTTTCATAAAACAGGCTGGAAAGAACATTCCTGGCCGTATCTGCCCATCGGTGATTCTTCAAATAATAATCGTACACATCCCACCAGAAATCATAGACAGGATAATTGCGCTTCTTCAATTGAAGCTGGGAAGTCAAATAGGACAATGCAATATTTTCACTAGCTGCATATTCAAGCTGCTCTGGTTCCGGTAATTCTGACGGATCTGACAGGAAGTAATGAGCCTGGTGACCTGGAAACAAATCCGAAATCCGCTTAATAAAGGACGAAGGCATCAGAGCTTTTCCCTCTTCATTGGCAATCGGATAACTGATGTAAAGCTGCTCAGAAGGCGTCACGAAAGCTTTATAGGCCGTAAAATTCTCATCCAGCAGCTTTGTACGACTGCTCGGAGCAAGCTTTAGGCCTCTTGATTGCAAAAGCTCACGGTCATCATCTGCAAAGATCCCTTCCTCGGTTATCTTCGCAGGAAGAATCCCTTCGTTCACGCCAATGACAAAAGCAATCTTCACATCAGCAAGCCTTGTTTTTTCTATGTCGGCAACTAGTACCTGGTCGATAGCCGGAGGAATCAAGGAAAATTTGAGTGACTCAAAACCAGCATCAAGGATCGACACGAATTGCTTCGATGCCACCTTGCTGTCACCAAGTATTTCGACGAACTGATCAAGGAGATTGACCATGGCATTCCAAGCTTGCTCATGTTCCCTTGCCGCTATCAGCCTTCCTTCTTGCTCGGCTGCTATTCTCCATGACTCGAGTTTCGCAGGAATATCTAGTTCTTCGAGGAACAGATAGATCGCTTCAGCAAGCTTTCTACCCGTGTCTGCCCGCTTCAAGCGGCGTGCCATCCGCATAAGCGGAGCAGTAATTACCTGCTTCAGCTGATTCAGTTCCTGTTCAGACTTCTTCTCAGCATCCGTCTGAACAACACCGTCATACTCGAGTCCGCGAATTCGCCGATAACTCCAGCGATCTTTTTTCAACCATTTATCCCCTTGGATTCCATATGCAAGCACATAATTCTCCAGAACATCCATCTGTTCCCGCATTCTATTCAGATCTACCCCCACCGGGAACAGCAAATCTGTCTTTACCGCGCGGAAAATTGGCTCGTAGCGCCAGTTCCCTAGAACCGTCTCCAGGCTTGAACGGACAAGCTCGATCAACGGATGGTGAAGCATATTCCGTTTCTGATCTATAAAAAATGGCAGTCGATAATCTTTAAAAATAGTTTCCAGTACTTCGCGGTATTCGCTTCCCCTCATCAGAACAGCAATATCGCGGTAGCGGTATCCATGATCTCTTACCAGGCCGATGATCTTTCTGGCAACTCCTTCAAGCTCGGCACGTCTGTTTGCCGCCTGTGCGATATGAATCGACGCCTCACCTGAATACGGAATAGCAGGCCTTGAGTCAAATTCCCTTTCCAGATACTTCAAAGACTCATCATGCCAGCGTCGCTGTTCAGTCAGCACGATGCTTTCTTCCAGTTCATATCCTTTAGATCGGATCATGTCAAAGAGCGTTTTGCAAGTCTCTCCCGTTAATCTGAATAAATGAAGTTCATCAGGCCATTCATGCTTGTAGTCCCCGTCGACCGGCAGTACGATCGTTACTCTTTTGGAGGAGGCTATCAGCTGGTCGATGATCTTCAATTCCAGGGGTGTGAAGCTGTAAAAACCGTCAATATATACTTCCGCATTTTTCAGGTAGCCAGATGCCGGGATTTTTTCGGCAAGCAGCTTGAAATAATCCTCAGAATCTATATATTTGCCAAATAATTCATCCTCAAACTGACGATAAATGAGCTCCAAGTCGTGGATCTTATCATGCAGTGCCTTATTTCCTTCTGTGCCTTCAGCCATTTTTCCGACCAACTCTTGTGGATTGACTGCATAACGTTTGAACTCGATCAGCATTTGCTCCATCTGCTGGACAAAACCATTTTTCTCTGCAGCCTTCTGAAAAATCTTTAGATCTTCTTTTTTATCTTCAATGATTTTACGGATTACCATACTGATCCCCACGCTGTCCAAATGCTGGC
Organism: Mesobacillus stamsii; assembly: GCF_030814065.1. Classification (NCBI taxonomy): domain Bacteria; kingdom Bacillati; phylum Bacillota; class Bacilli; order Caryophanales; family Bacillaceae; genus Mesobacillus; species Mesobacillus stamsii. The sequence goes on along the minus strand of NZ_JAUSUN010000026.1, from coordinate 37,334 downwards.
GGGTGTATCCACCTGTTTCCTGAAGCACCCTCCACGCCAGACGAGGAAAGCTAAACACCTGCGCTCTGATCATTCCACCAAGATCAGGATCTGTGGACAATCTGTATTCTGACAGGAAAGACATTTGTTCCGGGACAAGATAGACAACCGGATCCCCCTGCGGGTCCGAAACAAGCCTATCCTTGATTTCCTGCAAGACCCGCTCGGTTTTCCCGCTGCCCGAACGCCCTAGTACTAAACGTACTGACATTTTATCTCCCCTTTCTTCTAGTAAAATACAAGAAAAAGACGCTTCTCACCCATGCGCCTTTTACTGGCCAAACAATTGTTCTGTATGGTTATCATTATACCTGTTTTACAGTCTGATTTGGAAGCAAAGAGCCCGTTAATTTTTCCCATCGTTCATGTGGAACAACCATCAATCGACTGGGTGTCTGCATATATTGCAGATGGCAGGTGATAAAGATGAAATCGTTAAGCTTTTTTCAAAAAACTTCCCTCCTCCTGACGCTGTGCGCTATCATGGTTGCCAGCAATATCTATACATTGATTCCTATTTATTCTGTACTATCGGAGAACTTGGGGATTGCTGAGTCACATGTTGTCCTTGCCGGTGGATTATTTACCTTTTTTTATGCCTGCGGTTTGCTCTCTTTTGGTCCAGTATCGGATTACATCGGTCGTCGCAAGATTCTCGTTTTCGGCTTGCTGGCATCTGCTGTTGCAACTTGTGCTGTCGGGTTTTCGGCTGGTTCCTTCAGTTTGTGGATTACTCGTGCTTTTCAGGGATTGACACTTGCTACTTTTGCTTCGGTTGCATTTGCCTATTCCTATGACCTGTTTCCGGCACGGCAACGAACCCTCCTTGTTGTCTTGATCAACACTGGCTTTTTGGTTGCCGGCATCTTCGGCCAGGTCACAAGCAACTTCCTGACCGAACGTTTTTCCTGGAATGCCGTCTTCTATTTCTTTGCTGTTATTTATTTCATTCTGTTTTCTTTCGCCTTTTTCCTGCTGAAAGAATATACGGTACAGCCATTCGAGCGAAAACCGTTGGGTACCGTATTTTCCCAACTAATAAAAGAGCCTCGATTGATGAAGTGTTACTTGACTACGTTTTCACTCCTGTTTGCAATTATCGCCTTTTATGACGCCATCGGCCGTTTTTTTGCCGGACCTGCATCTGATATGCTGCTGATCCGCCTGGTAGGATTGATCGGTGCCGTCCTGTCCCTTTTCACCGGCACTTTGATGGACAGATGGGGCGCACTGAGAACGATGAGTTTCGGCCTGGTAATCGGTGCAACTAGTGCGTTCGCCTTGATCTTCCTGCACACAACCACTGCCTTAATCATATTCTCCATCTTTTTTGTTTCATCCATCTCACTAGTCATCCCTACCGTCATTACTCAGATCGGGTTCTACGGCAACAGCCAGCGGTCGAAAGCACTGTCGCTCTATTCATTTATTCTTCTAATCGGTGCAAGTCTCGCTCCCCCAGTCGCCGCTGTTTTATCGTTTCAGGCCATCATGTTTTTATTGGCGGTCTTATTCTTCTTTAATATCTTTTTGTGCATTTCCATAGGGGGAAATTGGAATTAACTCTCCAAGAAATAAGGTCGTAACTGCGGGGTCTCACCTTGATCGCTAATCCCGCAGGAGTCGAGTCGAGTGCAAAAATAAATCACCATTCCCGAATTTTATATGTCTCGTGATTTTTTTACTAAAATAACTGCCGTAAGGGCATCTTTCGTGCGGAAAGATACCCTTATGCGGGCACTTCCACCTCCATAAGGGCATCTTTCGTGCGGAATGATACCCTTATGCGGGCATTTCTACCTCTATAAGGGCATCTCTCGTGCGGAATGATACCCTTATGCGGGCGTTTTCACCTCTATAAGGGCATCTCTCGTGCGGAATGATACCCTTATGCGGGCACTTCCACCTCTATTCTTAACTGACTGGATTTTGATTTTTAGCTGCTAATTCCTTTAACTGTTTTTTGTCGATTTTTCCGACATGCGTTTTTGGCATCTGGTCAATAAACTGGATTTGTTTCGGCACTTTATAGCCAGCGAGCTTTTTTCGGCAATATTCCTTAACTTCCTCTCCGCTTAAAATGGCATCTCTTTCAAGGACAAGGAATGCCGTCACGGCTTCCCCCCATTTTTCATCGTGAACACCGACTACGGCCGCCTCTCTGATGGAAGGATGGGAGCTGAGCCAATGCTCGATTTCCAAGGGATAGACGTTTTCTCCGCCTGTGATGATCATTTCCTTTTTTCTGCCGACGATATAGAAATATCCTTCTTCGTCCTGTCTGGCAAGATCGCCGGTGTGAAGCCATCCGTCCTTCCAGGCATTTTCAGTCGCCCTGTCATTGTTCCAATAATACGAGAAGGCATGCTTGCCTTTGATTGCCAATTCACCGATTTCTCCTGGGGGCGCTTCGCTTCCATCTTCTCCAAGGATTTTGATGGTGGTAAATAACATCGGTTTGCCGACCGAACCTCTTTTTACATCCGCATCTGAAGGGTCAATGAAAAAATTATTCGGACCAGCCTCTGTCAAGCCGTATCCCTCTTTGAAAATCAGGCCTTTTTGTTGGTATGCCTCATAGATATCCAACGGGCATGGGGCACCGCCAGATAAAAATAATTTCCTATCCATGAATTCCGTTTGCTGGAACTCTGCAGATTTTACCAGCATGTGGTGCATTGTCGGTACAAGCAGGATGATCGTACATTTGTATCTGATTAAATGTTTCATTGCTTTTTTGGGGGTAAAGTCATCCGCCAGTACGACCGTCCCTCCTACCATCAGGATTGGGACCGATAGGGCGTTCAGCCCGCCTGTGTGAAATAAAGGTAAATAGGTGATTGTCTTGTCCTTTTCAGTCAGGTTCCAGCTTGCGATAGTCGAAATACTGTTCCAGGTGATCGCTCGGTGGGACAGAACAGCACCTTTTGGCTTCCCGGTCGTCCCCCCGGTATAAATCATTGCCAGCGGATCTTCTTCATCGAGATCGACAGGTTGGATTGGCTTCTGGCTAGTAATCAAATCCTGATAGTTTGAACCATTGATTTGGAAGCACTCGCTGGCTTGATTCCAGACCATCGTAACTTCTTTTGTGAATTTTGAATGGAATGCTAGAAGCTTTGGTTCACTGTCTTGAATAATAAAGGTTAATTCAGCAATGGATAGCCTCCAGTTTAATGGCACAAAAATTGCACCAATTTTTCCGCAGGCGAACAATAAATCGAAATAACTGATTTCATTTGGCGCAAGTAGTGCAATCCTGTCGCCTTTTTCGACACCCTTCTCCTGCAGCCATGCCGCAACTGCCTTGGCTCGTTCATTTACTTCTCTGAACGACCATTCCTGACCTGTACTGGCATCGGCAATCGCTGCAGCGTTCGGCGTCAGTCGTGCTCTTGATTCAAACCAATCGAGCTCCCACCTCACCGCAATCTCTCCCTCTCGATGTGATGGGTTTTATTTTATAGATTAGGAGTTACAGGATAGTTACATCGAGTGCAAAAAAACACCACAGCCTGACTGGCCATGGTGTTCGGATTGCTTATTTAATTAACTCTTCTTCTGACAAGATGCCCATATTTCGCACATGATTCTTTGCCTCTGCATCGCCCAATTTGTAAATCCGTCTATAAATCTCCTTCAAAGCCTTGTCAAATTCTGCATGCTCCCGTTCCTGGTTCTGGAAAGGGTGCAGATGGGACTCGCCGTATGCCGCCCAATCTGCTTGATAGTTTTCTTCTAAATACGCACGCAGTTCCTCCATTTCTCCTCCTGTTGCAAACAAAGTAAAGAAATGGCCATCCGGATCTGCAGGCTTTTCCAGCACCTCGCCGCTCTCGATATTAAAGTAATACTTTTGTTTTTGCTCTTCCATATGCAGCACCTCATTCTTTTTAATGCCATTTACCACTTTTAGAGAGAAGTTAACCATTAATTATTGGTGTGGTGCATGTAAAAGCTATTATGAAAAAATTTCCTAAGATATTTTGGCTCATATTAGTGAGATATGGAAGTTTGCATAGCAATTGGATTGATATAAATGCCAGTTCGATGACTTTCTGCCGGTTGAAGAGGTTATATCAACGGTTGAGATGATTTTATCGACGGTTAGGACGATTTTATCGACGGTTGAGACGGTTTTATCGACGGTTAGGACGATTTTATCAACGGTTAGGAGAAATTTATTGCCGGACGGCTCGAATTTACTCCAGGTTAGTAAATTCTGGGAATGATCGCTACTTTAAAAATACCTTCCTAATCCGCTAAAAATCCCTCGATATGCTTTAACAGCTGGTCTAGGTCATCCACAAGCGGGGAATGGCCGCAATTCTTCAACGCTGCAAATTTTGCACGTCCTGCAAAGTCCTCCACTACCTCCTCTGTCATCCTGCTTGTGACAACTTGATCGCGGTCACCGCGGAGGACGAGGACGGGAATCTGAATGTCCTTCACCTGATCTGTCCCTATTCCTAAACCATTATCTACGCCACTAATATTAAATCTATTGAGAGAATGATATACCTCTGCCAGATTTCGCTGTGTCAGCATATCATCGACATACTCATCATAATGAGCTGCTTCCGGCTGACGCTCGGTATAAATCAACATATTCCACATTGCCTTTAAAAATTGTCTATTCTGCTCATCGTTTGCTGTCTGGACTGCAATCGTTTTTCCAGTGTCTGCCTTAACCTCCTCATAAGTAACAAGACGATTGTTCAGATCAGGCAAGCCTTCTGCACTCGTGCCGAAGAAGGGATAGCCTCTTGTTGAGGCAGACGCGAGCAGCACGAGTTTTTCACAGAAGCCCGGGTAATCAGCGGCAAACTGCATACCTACCGCCCCGCCAGTCGACCAGCCAACAAGTGCAAAATTCTTCAGTCCGATCTCGTCGACAAACAGCTTTACTTCATCGGAAAAATCCTTGATTGACGTGATTGGCTTACGATAACTGGAGCCGCCAAATCCTCTTAAATCCATCGCATATAGTTTATACTCCGGTCCCATTTGATCCATCAGCACATCCCAATGCTTGGACGATGTCATATTTCCGTGAATCAACAGGACATTTTTCACGCCGCCGTCCCGTTCCCGATAAGCAACGCTTTCGCCGTTTGGCAAATCAACCCTTTTCAACTTAACAGCCATTTTCTCCATTCAAACTTCACCCTTTCCCCAGCGTATTGTTGTTGCTCCCCAAGCGTAGCCAATCCCGGCACTGACTAAGACGGCAACATCCCCGTCCTTCAACTTTCCGGCATTTTCCGCCAGTTCTAGCGACAGGATTTGGTCAACCTGGCCGATGTGGCCATAGTCTTCGAGATAAATAGAATTTGATTCACCTAGTCCTAATTGCTGTAATACAAACTCATGTGCGGAACGTTTCATATGCAGCATTCCCACGTATGAAATATCTCTTTCTGAAAAACCGCTTTTTTCGACAGATCGGCGGATGACTTTCAGGAAGTTTGCCATCGATTTCTTCTCCAGTCTGTCTTTCATTCCCTGAGGATCCAAAACATCAAGCTGATACAGTCCCCGCTCCAGATTTTCTGCTGAAATCGGATTCTTTGTCCCCCCGGCAACCACCACAACATCCTCGGAAAAAGACCCGTCCGTGATCATTTCGGTTTCGAGCAACAGGTTTTCCGAATGGCCCTTTTTCAGTAAAATCGCCCCGCCACCGGCACCGAGATTGTACATGAATCGGGTTCTTGGATTCTGATAATCAATGAAATCCCCGTTCCGATAGCCACCTGCCAGCAATACTGTTTTTATATTAGGATCTGACAGCATCATTCCCCTGGCGAGCTTCAATGCCATAACTGTCGTACCGCAACGCAATGCGGTATCAAATGCCCAGGCATTATAAGCGCCGATTTCTTCCTGAAGCTTGATTCCGGCAGTCCATAATAAATACTCCTTGTATTCCTCTCCAATATAGATCACCAAGTCGATCTCCAGCGGATCCATATTCGCTTTTTCAATTGCCTTCCTTGCCGCCTTGATTCCCATCTCACACGTATGATCTTCCGGTCCGGGAACAGACTTTTTCTTGATCCCCATTTTTTCTTCCACAACCAGTTCCGGAATTCCAGCTGCCCGGGCAATTTCCGCGCCTGTTATATACGATTCCGGAAGATAGATTCCTGTGCTGACAATCCCGATTTGCACCTATTCATCCCCCTTGTAAGAAAACTAGCACTCTTCCACAATTCCCTTGATATAGGCCATTGCTTCATCGATTGATGGAAACAAAGCTTCTTTTTCCTCCTGCACATGAGTGACCTTAACCCGCCAATATTTTTTGCCGGTTTCGTTTTCCATGTCTGCAAGTTGAAAGCGGAGTACGAATGAAGTGACTTGCTGTACTCCCATCATGACTTGCCCTGATTGATGGTATCAAAATGTACCGGCGCAGGTATTTTCTTCTTCCTGCTGAATTTCCATTTCTTTATAGATCCGACAATGCCCATCGGGAAGAACATGACAGCAAGAATATAAATGATTCCAAAGAAGATGATCCATCTTTCAAAAATCCAGTGGACTTTTGCCAATTCTGTCAACCAGTGATGAGAGAATTCGATGATCCCGGCGCCGATGATTGCACCTACAAGCGTTCCGACTCCACCGATGATCGTCATCAACAAGGCATCAAGGGTGATATCCATCGTAAATACACTCGTATTGACAAACCTAAGCGAGACAGCATACAAAATTCCGGCGATCCCAGCAATCACTCCGGACACTATACTTGCAATGACTTTATACTGCAGAACACTGTATCCAAGTGACTCTGTCCTTTGTTCATTTTCCCGGATGGCTTGAAGCACTTTTCCGAGCGGTGAGTTCGTAAACCGTTTCAGTAACATGAACACAATCACCATGGAACCAAGGCAAAGCAGGTAAAAATCTGTCCTGTCCTTTAAAAAGTCCGGAACCCGAAAGGTGAATCCATCATTGCCATAGGTGACGGTCCGCCATTTTTCAGCAAGCACGAGAAACAGCCCGGCAAAGGCCATCGTCAACATTGCGTAATAATGGCTTTTCAGCCTGAGCGTGAGCAGGCCGACGAAATAACTGACAACCGCTGTCAGGAAAATCGTGACCAATACGGCCAGCAAAAAATAGCTCGTTTCCGGTTCAAATCTTTTCATAAAGATACCAACCGTGTAAGCACCGATCCCGAAGAACATCGCATGTCCGAAGGAAACGATACCAGTGTATCCAAGCAGGATGTCGTAGCTCATCGCAAGCACAGCAAAAATGAATACCTGCGAGAACAAAATGAGCATGCTTCTTGAATCATAAATAAAAGGGAAAACAGCTAAAAATGCAGCAACAAGTAAATAGATAATGTTCATGCGATCTGTAAATATTCTTGTCATCCCTGCTTCACCCCTTTGCCCCGAACAAGCCATGAGGCCTGAAAATCAATACGACTGCCATCAGCAGCATGTTCGCAGCAAGTGCCAGATCCGGTATATAATAAGCCATGAAGGAACCTGACAAACCAACTAACACAGCGGCCATCACCGAGCCAGTAAAGCTGCCCATACCGCCGATGACGACAACGATGAATGCAAGGATGGCAAATTCCATACCCATATCAGCATAAATCACGCCGGAATACGGACCGAGCAGCATTCCACCGAGTGACGCCATCCCCGCCCCGACCATGAATACAAACATGAATACCTTCTGAATGTTGATCCCAAGCGACTGGACCATTTCTTTGTTCATGACACCCGCACGGACAACAAGACCGATCTTTGTCTTTTTCAGCAAATATTGGACGGCAAGGAATACTGCGAACCCGACGGCAATAATAAAAACACGGTATTTGATGATGATGATTCCGCCAAACTCCCAGCTCCCCGACAGATAATCAGGCGTCTTTGCTGAAATCTGGTTTGGTCCCCAGACGACTTTTAGCATTTCAGATAAAACAAGCATCAAGCCGAGCGTGATCAAAATTTGCTGTACGTGGTTGCCGTGTACCGGCTTGATAATCCATCGTTCCGTAACGATTCCGAGAATCATCCCTGTAAGAATGGCACCGATGATCCCGGCAAAAAAGCTGCCTGTCGAGGTATAAACCCAAATCCCGCTATAGGCTCCCCAGGCAAACAAGCCACCGTGAGCAAAGTTAAGCACATCCATCAACCCAAAAATTAAAGTGAGACCGGCTGCCAGAAGGAAAATCAGCATTCCTGTGGCAAGCCCGTTAAGGCTCAGGTTAATCAAAACGTCCACACTTGTTTCCCCCTTTCTCAAGCAATCCCGAGATACTTCCTTCTCATTTCTTCATCCTCCCGCAGGATATTCATTGAACCGTTCGAAACCGTCCTGCCATCATCAATAATGTAGAAGCTGTCTCCGATCGTGCTCGCCATCATGAAATTCTGCTCCACGAGGATGATCGTCGTTTTTTCTTTCATTTGCAAGATCGATTCCATGACCTTCTCGACGACTATCGGGGCCAGGCCCTTGCTTGGTTCGTCAATCAGCAGCAGTTCGTTGTCATTGACATAGGCCCTGGCAATCGACAGCATTTGTTTTTGCCCTCCACTCAGCAGTCCGCCTGGCTTGTTCCAAAACTTTTTCAAGTCTGGGAACAGATTCAGTATCCAGTCAAGCCGTTGTCTGGTCTCATCATTTTCTTTTTTGACTGCTACCTTGATGTTCTCTTCGACGGTCAGGTCCGCAAAAATCCCCTGATCTTCCGGCACATAACCGATCCCTTTATTGGCGATTGTGTAGGTTGGCAGGCTTTTGATTTCCTCCCCTTTCAATAAAACAGATCCTTTGGCAGCCGGATTCAAGCCCATGATGGTCCTGAGCGTCGTTGTCTTCCCGGCACCATTCCGTCCGAGTAGTACCGTTACTTCCCCTTTCGGCACCTCAAAAGACACTCCTTGTAGGATATGGTACTGGCCGATGAATGTTTGTATTTGATCAAGCTTTAGCAGCGTGCTCACGGTGCAACCCTCCCAAATATGCAGACTGGACTGTCTCATTTTTCATGATTTCTTCCGGAGTGCCATCAGCAAGCAAGGCGCCGTTGAATAAAACCATGATTGTATCAGAAAGGTCCATGATCATATCCATTTTGTGCTCAATCAACACAATCGTCCTGTCGCCCCGCTGTTTGATTTTTCGGATTACGTCAAGAATCGCGGGCACTTCTTCCAGTGACATTCCTGCTGTCGGTTCATCAAGCAGGAGCACTTCTGTGTTCAAGGCGAGCAGCATCGCGATTTCAAGTTTTCTTTTCTCGCCATGGGCAAGATTCATCGCAAGTGCATCTTTTCTGTCATCCAGCAGCACAAGCTTCAGCCACTCCTCTGCCTGTTCCTCGAATTTTTATAGGACCGGAAGTGTTTAAACATTTGATAGCGGATTCCCGCATGTGACTGGACCGCAAGACGGACATTTTCGATCACCGTCAGGTTTGGAAAGACATTGGTGATCTGGAAGGAACGCCCGATTCCGGCTCTCGTCCTTTTTGTCGGAGACAGCTTCGTAATCTCCTTGCCCTTAAAGAATACCTGTCCTTCAGTCGGAGTAAGCTGACCGCTTAACAGGTTAAAAAAAGTCGTCTTGCCTGCACCGTTTGGCCCAATGATCGATTTAAAATGGTTAGGGGGTACCGAGATGCTGACAGCGTCCACCGCGGTATGTCCGCCAAATATTATGCTGAGATTTTTTGTTTCGAGAATTGCCGTCATGATTCATTCACCACCTTAATTTGGAGTAAAAGCATAATGAACTTCGGCAGATTTACCGAAGTTCTTTATGTTACTTTTAAAATCGAAAGTGTAAAATTCACTTCAAGAATTGTCCAGCTCCAGCGCCTATCCCCTCGAGACGCTTCGGTCCGCCCAATGAAGTCAAAAAGCGACTTCACTGGTCGGCCCTCCAGCGCTTGTCGGGGATGACCAAGGCGCTTCCGCTTTTCTAATTAGTTACGTACCGGAGGAGCGGTTTCTTCCGGTGACAGTTCACGAATCAGGACTGGAACTGGATAGTTTACTCCAGCCTTTTTCTCCAGCTTGATCGCATATAATGCCTGGAGTGCCTGATGGTCCTCTTCCCGGAAGATCATCTTGCCTTTCGGAGTTTCGAAACTCATGCCCTCCATGGTTTTGATTAGTTTCTTGGCGTCCGCGTCACCTTCGGTTTTCTTTAATGCTTCTACGATGGCCATCGCAGCCGTCATGCCTCCTGGTGTGAACAGATCAGGCAGTTCGCCATTAAAGCGTTTTTTATGTTCGTCCACTAGCCATTTATTGATGTCATTTTGGGGAAGATCATGATAGTAAACTGTGAAACCTTCCATGCCAATCAGCGGCTCCATCGTTGCCAGTGCAGCGATGTCAGGAGCACCGGTAGAAATTTTGATGCCTTTCTCCTGGACCTTCATGTCTGCAATCTGGTTCCACGGTGAGTTTGCGCCAGCCCAAACGACGAATAAATAATCCGGTTTCTGGTCGATGATTTTCTGGATGTTCGAAGTGAAGTCAGTCGCGGCCGGGTCTGCGTATTCTTCATGAATGATTTCAGCGCCTAGTTTTTCAGCAGCTTCTTTAAATGCAGAAACACCATCACGTCCAAAAGAATAATCAGGTGCCAGCGTGGCGATTTTTACGCCTTTCTTAGCAATTGCCGCAGCACCCGCTACTGCATCCTGTGAAGAATTTCGCGCTGTGCGGAAAATATATTCATTGAATTCAGAACCGGTAATACTGTCCGCAACAGCAGGTTCTACAATCATGATCTTTTCATATTCCTCAGCTAACGGCAGAACAGCTAGTGTGTCCCCAGAGCTTGATGAACCAACAAGAAAATCTACTTCATCCTCTTCCAGCAGCTTGGTCGCTTTCTGAACAGCTACCTCTGGTTTCGTTTCTGTATCCTCGACGATGAATTCAATTTTTCGGCCGGCTACTTCACTGGTTCCGTCAGTAGCATATTCCAGACCAAGCTCAAACCCGCGCAGTGTTTGCTTGCCATAAGCCTCCAATCCGCCTGTTTGCGATGCCAAAACCCCGATCTTGATTGGTATCGTGTTCGTTTGTTCTTCTTTTCCGACTTTTCCTTCGGTTCCACCTGACTTCTCCGTTCCTGAGCCGCTACAGGCACTCGTGAACAACAGAACCAAAAGGAGCATAAAAGATAAAGCAAAATTCCGTTTCCCCGCTTTCATTTCCTCTCCCCCTTTAAAGTGTTGCATCAAAGCCACCTAGCTTTAGCATCATCTTAAAAAAAAGCAGTTACAAATGAGTTACAGCTGAGGAAGGGGTCACGCATTCGTTCCTTCGATGATCATGTCATACATATGCTTGGTCGGTTCGAGCGGGGTGACACCTAGCTCTTCTTCCAGTACGTAGCAACATTTTTGATACCACCTTATTGCCTGAGGACGATTGTTTTTTCGATAATAGCAAAACATCAAAAGCCGATACGCTTCTTCCCATGTTCGATCCTTATAGAGGATTTTTTGGCACCAGTAGATAGCAGAATCGTAGTTTTCCCGCCTTACATTCAGCTGCGCTACCTTTTCCGCACTGCGTAAAAAATAGACCTGCAGCCTTTCCCGCTCATTGATACACCAGTCTTCATATCTCCGTTCCGAGAGATAATCCCCATTGTATAAATGCAAGGCACGCTCTAGTTCTTCTATTGATTTTTCCGTGTTCTTCTCATGTAGACCGGTTTCTGCCCATTCTTCAAACAGATGTGAATCTAACTCTATCGATGCATAAGGATTGATTCCATAACCTGCCCCTTCTCTGATGATGAAAAATGGTGCTGCCCTTGCCTTCCGAGCAGGTTCAAGTACATTGTTTAATGCATTTAACGCTACTTTAAAATCCCTGTCTGCGTTCTTTTCCTCATATGTAGGCCACAATAATGGAAAGATCTCTTCTTTCATCAGGAACTGATTCCTCTTTGTCAAGAACAGCTGAAATAGCTCCTTCGCCTTCCCTCTTTGCCAGCTTTTCTCCTCTACTTCCCTGTCTCCAAGCCAAAGTCGGAATTGTCCCAGTGTCTGAATTCGTAACGTGTAGCCAGGATGGGTATTCAGGCGAGGTATTCTTAAATCGTCCATCAGCTTCTCTGTATATGCCGGAATAATGGACAGCTTCATTGCCTGAATCAGCATCGGGGAGAATACCTGCAAGTCCCGGGGCCCAAATGTCGTCTTTTTTTTCAAGAAAAATTCATACCCCAAAACCTTCATTTTTTTTAAAAAACTGGTGAACGTCGATTTGAAGCCTTCTTCATCACCTATAGTGAAACACAGAACCGATTCCCAAAAGGACAGCAGCATTTTGCCAAACTCATCCCCACACTGATCAAACAACTCCTCGGTTTTCCTCAGGAACTCGACCGCATCCTTCCATTTGTCATTGTAAATGGCCGAGATTGCCATACTAAGCGTGATCAAAGCAGAAAGCCAAACATCCTTCACCTGTTCTGTTTCAAGCAGCGCCTTTCTCCCAGCCTCTGCAGACCGCTCGTATTCCCTTCTTGACCCATAAAGTAGGCAAAGGCCCATCAGCGGTTCCGCCTTGCCTCTTTCGATGCTTAGCCGCTCCATAATATCAAGTGCAGTTTCATAGCATTTTTCAGCCAGCTCCAGGTCGTATTGATCAATCAGCTGCACGGCATGACCCATCCTCATCCAACCACAGGCCTCCACAAACGGTGCCTTGCTGCTGATTCCGTATTCAATGCCTGATTGGCTCAGGATCTTCGCCTGCAGGCCATTGCCTGTAAAAACTTCAATCAATGCCAGCAGCAAATCTGTTTCCCGATGGGATTGAGGCAGATGGAGCTTGTTCCCTTCCTTTCCCTCCGTTAAAATCCTCCGAGTCACAGCGAATCGGCCGGTCCTAAGGTATAGGCGAGCCTCCAGGTTTCCTTCTTCGATCTGCACTCCCATCGTCCTTGCTCGCTCAATCCATTTTTCGGCTTTGACTGCCTGTCCGGAATTAATCAGGTTTTCAGCAAGCAGTCTGTACAATCTTCCCGTTTCCTTTGTGGCATCTTCAAGCTTTGCTGTTTCTCTGAGTTCGATTGCCCGGGCCAAAATACGTTCTGCTTTCAGTGGCTGAATTGTGTCAAGATATATTTTCGCTTTCCCCTCTAGCGCCTTGCTCTCCCACTCGACATTAGCGGTGGTCTCAGCGATCTTGATCGCTTTTTCATAGCATCTTTCTGCCTGTTGGTACATGGACCGGTACCGATATACCTCACCTTCCAGGAAAAACAGGGAACAATAGCGGTTTTTACTTCCAATTGGGATTTTTGCCAGTCGCTCCTGAAGATTCTCGAGCTTGCCCCTCTCTAAAAGCTCCAATCCGTGTTTGTCCATAATCGAAGCACAAGCATCGTATTGTCCAGCCTTTTCAAAGCAGTATAATGCTTCTTCCCATTGTTCATTCTTTTCAAAATGGCGGCCACTAATCAGCATTAAATGAAGGTAATGCTCTGGACGATTTGTAAGCAGCTGGTTCTCGAGAAACTCACGGAAAAGAGCATGGTACCGAAACTGATTTTCGCCAATCTGGTGAATGAACAGGTTCTTCGCGGCCAACTGCTCAAGCATCTGGACAGAACCGTTCATGCCAAGGATGTGATCACATACATCCGCACTAATTTCCTCGAATATACATGTCTGCTCAAGGAACTGCTGGATCATCGGTGGCTGTTTCGAGAATACTTCATGAACCAAATATTGAAACAAGTCCTCAAGTGACTTTGCAGGTTCCGTTAACAGGTCATCAAGACTCCGAAGATGGGGAAGCTGCTGGGCAATCATCCCAACTGCGATGACCCATCCTTCCGTTATCGTATACAATTGATCGAGTTGTTCATCACTGATTGTCATTTGATAATAGTCAGAGAGCAGTAAATCGATTTCTTCCTTGCCAAAAATCAAATCGCTTTTCGAAATCTCATTTACTTCATTCCTTGCCTTCTTTTTGGCAAGTAACTTCCAACTCGGCTTCGTCCTTGTCGACAGGACAAGATGGAGATGATCTGGCATATGCTCAAGCAGCTTCTCCATCCAGACATTGATATCATAAGAGTGTTCTATTGCGTGAAAATCATCGAGAATGACGATGATTGGACCGGATATTTGCAAGGTTTCATTGATGAAAAGGGAAGAAAGCATCCTTAATTCCTCTTCCCTTATATAACGGTCCATGCTTTTCATATAAGCTGTTAATTCTTTGCCAAAATTCGGGAATAGCGTTTGGATCGAGGCTGTTAAATAGGACAAAAACGGGAGAATATCGTCGTCGGATGAAGTAATGGTATACCAGCAGCATCGCTCATTCATGTCCCTGACATGCATTGCCAGAGCAGTACTCTTCCCATAACCGGCTCCCGCTTGGATGATGGTCAGCCGCTTACTTGTAATCGCTTTCATTTTTTTCGAAAAATCAGCTCGCCTGATCCATTGTTCCTGCACACTGGGAACAATCAGTTTTGTTTTGATCAATGGCAATGTTCCCTGCATAAAATCTCCGCCCTATTTTTGTATTCATAATGTTAGTCTAGCATATGGCAAATAAAAAAAGACTCGAAATTTGGCGAGTCTTTTCCGATAGATGCAAATCACAATTAATTATTTTTTTGGACACTCATATTCATTTTCACTTCAATTCTTTTGCCGATATACCACAGAATGGCAATTACCACTAACACGAGGGCCGTCCTTACAGGATTGGTGATTAACGCCCGTATATCATAGCCTACAAAACTGATGGTGAAAATCATCACCATTTTTCCTGTTATCACGGCAAGCATATATTGAGCTATGCTGATTTTCGACAGCCCGGCAACGATATTGACGAGGGCAGAAGGTGTAAACGGAAAGCTCAGCATCAGAAAAATTGGCCCGAAACCATGACGTTCAATCCAATTCATTCCTTTTTGTACTTTTGGATACCGCTGTAAAAATTGAAGAAGTCGACCTTGACCATATTTGCGGAAAATCAGAAATACAAGCAACGCTCCGATTACTGCACCCGTCCAGGAAAAGAGAAATCCAAGCCATAGTCCAAAAGCATTTGCATTCGCCATCACAAATAAAAACAACGGCAAGAATGGCAAAAATGCTTCGAGCATCGGCAGCAAAATTCCCGGTATCGGCCCCAAGGAACGATATTGGCTGAGCAAATCCATAATATTTTCAATTGTAAACCATTCTTTCATCCACATAACATCCATTGAAATCTCCTTGTTCAAACCACCTTCTTGGTCGGCGTGAATCGTCCTGCTTATTTCTATTACCTCTTTTTAGATATTTGTACACCTTTCCCGTCTATTTAGCTAAAAATTCCTGCAGGGCTTGTCTATTGGCTTCTAAATCAATTGCTAGCACTGCACCGGCACCGCTCACCCTCTGATTTTCAAATAAACCTTCCACCGGTATTCTCATCGTTTCGATATCCCGGTTTTCTTTTGAAATTAGGCCTTTTCCCATGTATAAAATATCCCCCGTATTCATATTGGTATTGACGAAAGGGGAGACTACTCCTATCAGTTTAGGAAGCTTTGGAAGCGTCTGAATGCTGGCAAATTCCTTGCCAACCTCTTTTAAGACACTTTGCTGACGTTCGACTCGGCCAAAGTCTCCGACTGCGTCCTGCCGAAAGCGGACATATCCAAGCAAATGCTTTCCATCCAGCCTTTGAACGCCTGGTTCCAAAGTGACACCGATTCCCTTTGACATTTTCTTTTCAACATCGACCTTCACTCCATCAGGGAACGCTTCATCAATCAGGCGAACAAACCCTTCAAAATTAACAATTGAATAGTATTGGAGGCTAATATCAAAATTGTCCTTGATTGTCTGTCTCAGTAATTCTGGTCCACCAAACGCTAAGGCTGCATTGATTTTATTCATCCCATGCCCTGGAATTTCTACGTATGTGTCCCTCATAATCGAAGTCAGTTTATACGACTCTTTATCCGGATTATAACTGGCAATCATAATCGTATCCGATCGGGAAGGTTCATCTCCTCTTGCGTCGCTGCCAATCAATAGGATATTCGTGAGTCCATTACGGTCACGCTCGCCATTGAATTGGTATTCCTGCTTTTTTGGTTCCGTTCCTTTTTCCGATTGATTCACTCCTGAGCGATACTGCATATACGCGTAGATAAACATCGCTCCCACCAGTAGAATCAGCAGCAAAAAAATGCTGGACCATCTGATTCTTTTTCTTTTTTTTGAACGCTGGTACTTGTCAGATCTCATTTTTAAAAAACCCTTCCGATTTTTAGTTGAATGCTACTTGTCATTAGTATTTTCCTTCTGTCCCTATAACCTTAAACGAATACGAAGAATTTTTACATAAAAAACCCCGCTGCATGATAAATTGCTGCGGGGATGCTGATTTATATTTTACAGATGAAGATCGAACCAGTCAACAATGGCCGCCAATCTGCTCAAACGCAGATTCGGCTTTCCACTTCTTGAAAGCTCGTGATTCGATTCCGGAAAGCGAATAAACTTTGTTTCCTTCCCCTGTCTTTTTAAAGCAATAAACAGCTGCTCTGCTTGCTCAATCGGGCAGCGGTAGTCTTTTTCACTGTGAAGAATCAACAGCGGTGTAGTGATTTGATCGACATAGGCAAGCGGCGAGTGCTTCCATAATGTTTCCAGATCGCTTAAGTCTGCTTTGATTTGCCACTCGGTAAAATAATAGCCAATATCACTGACACCATAGAAGCTGATCCAGTTCGAAATTGAACGCTGGGTGACGGCTGCTTTGAATTTGTCTGTGTGCCCGACGATCCAGTTCGTCATGAATCCGCCATAGCTGCCTCCGGTCACTCCCAATCGATTCTTGTCGATGAAGTCGTAGTTTTGCAGCGCATAATCGACGGCATCCATGACATCCTGGTAATCCCCGCCGCCATAATCCCCGCGAACGGCATTGACGAACTGCTGGCCATAGCCATGACTGCCGCGCGGATTGATATAAAGAACTCCATACCCTGCTGCAGCAAGCACCTGAAATTCGTTGAAATAAGAGTTTGCATACATCGCGTGCGGGCCGCCATGCACTTCTAGAATGAGCGGATATTTTTTGCTCACTTCATATCTTGCTGGCTTCATGATCCACCCGTGGAGCGGCGTGCCATCACTGGCTTCGAATGAAATTTGTTCGGGCTGAGCTAAAGTAATCGACGCAAGGAATTTTTCATTCACTGAAGTCAGTTGCTTTATCTCACCAGTGGTTGCTTCCAGTTGGAACAGTTCCCCTGGAAGCACCGGATTGCTGATTGCGGCAATCATTCTCTGATTTTTCCGGTCCAGCGTATAACCGTATACATGCTGCTGATTAAGCAGCGCTGGGTACACTTCTCCATTTAGAGTAGCGAAATACAAAACTGTGCTGCCCTGGTCGGTGGCAAGGAAATAAAGGCTTTCACTGTCTTCCCCCCAAATCAACCCCGGGCTGTGGGCTCCTTGCTGAAAATCAGCCGCAACCGCATCACCGACAAGGATATCCATGTTTTCTGTGAGGCATTGCACATGTCCTGTCTCCAAGCTCAGAATATACAACTGGCTCAATGTTGCATTTTCAAACTCCCGCTCATGCCCCGTATAACCAATGTGTTTTCCATCAGGAGAAAAAACAGCATCGCCAAAATACCCTTTGCCATTGGTAATCTTCGTTTTAACTCCAGACTGTATGTCCAGTATCCATAAATCACTTTTGAAAGAAAAATCCCGCTCTGGAGACTCATCTGCCGACAATACAAGGCTTTTGCCATCAGGAGCCCAGCATTGCAAATGGGAGTCCATCTCTCCTTTTGCAACCAGCTCTGCCTCTCCATCTATAACACTGACGATTACAATTTGCTTGTACTTTCCATCCCAGAAGCCAGCAGCATCTGATTTATACTTCATTTCTATTGCCACGAACGGCTCTAGTTTCTTGTCATCCTTCTTCTCTTCCGCTTTCTCAAACAAATCCTCATCCGGTTTTAACGATACCGAACAAGCAATTTTTTTACCGTCCGGCGACCAAACTGGGTCACTTGCACCATTCTTGAAATCCGTCACCTGCTTTGCCTCGCCGCCCGCAGCATCCAGAACAAAGATTTGATTCTTCCCATTGCGGTTCGAAACGAATGCCAGCTCCGTTCCGTCCGGCGACCACCTTGGTGATTGATTTCGGTTCTCACCATATGTCCATTGTTTCGGCTCCCCGCTATTTTCTATATCAATTATGTATAGATTAGAGGCATAATCATTTTTTCCCTCCAACATCTCCGTCAGCACAAATACACACTTTTTTCCATCCGGTGAATACTGGGGATCTGTAACGGATTTCAATTCAAATAAATCTTCTGGCTTGATCAATCTTTTTTCCATCCAGCTAACCTTCTTTCTCGTATAAAATGGATTTCT
This sequence comes from Mesobacillus stamsii, assembly GCF_030814065.1. Classification (NCBI taxonomy): domain Bacteria; kingdom Bacillati; phylum Bacillota; class Bacilli; order Caryophanales; family Bacillaceae; genus Mesobacillus; species Mesobacillus stamsii. The sequence goes on along the minus strand of NZ_JAUSUN010000026.1, from coordinate 18,847 downwards.
TAACTATTCTTATTTCGATAACAGAAATAAATTTCCTGCTTTCTGTGGAAACTTTTTCACAACTTCGCTGCTAATTTGGAAAAGATAATAATACAAGAAAAATCATTTACCCTCTTGAAATTCTGTTCAAAATCCATTACGATGATTACGAACCTATGTTCTTATTTTATAATAAAGGGGCAGAGCAACATGACAAGGATTCCTGAAAAAGACCGCGATATGATGGAGCAAGCCATCTATTTGCCAATGGTGCTGGTCGTGCTTAACCGGGATCTTTCTGTCGTAGAAAATAGTCCATTTAAATTAAAGAAGCCTTATTTGGAGCTAATCGAACAAACAATGAAAGCCGTTCAGAAAGAACTTGCACAAGTGAAAATCTATCTTAAAAAGAATCAGCTCAAAGTAGAAGAAGTAAAAAGAGATGATGCCTTCACTATGTTTCTCTTCCTTTACAAAGGATACGAAGAATACCATAATTACTTCAATCCCCGTATCCGCAACAAAGTCCAGGATTTAATGATCCACTACCTATTCAAACGATTTATGCCGGTTTTGGAAACAATTGAAAAGGAATCCGGCTAAACAACCGAATTCCCCTTTGTTTGTTAGTCTTTATAGGACTCGCTGACCAGATTAATATGAGAATAACCCTGTACTTCACTGAATTTTGGACCATGCAACAAATACAGTGCTTTCCGTTCCGTTTCTTTCATACGCTGCATGAATTTTGTGCGCAGCATCGATGTCCGAAGCAGCTGATTTTCAAATGAATGATGGGATACCGGCAAAACTATGGTTTTTTTGTTCCTGAAGGTAACTTGCGTACTTTGAGAATCTACTTTTTTATGGAATAATACATGCTCATGTGATACCCAAATGCAGTCCGGCTTCGTGGGTGAGCTTGTCGGCATGAAATAAATGGAGCTTATAGGGTCAATTATGATTGGGGTTTTATGGGTAATCCCGGTAAGCTGTTTTGTTCCTTCTTTCCTGCCTTCGTAACTGCTGCCAAAATAACTACAGCTTTTTTTGATAAGATCGATTGGTCTAAAAGGGGATACATACTCCTCTTCCAGTTCAATGATCCTCGAGTAAATCTTGCTGCCATAATCTTCTGGTAAAATGATCATTGTAAACGGATTTATTTCATATTCGTCAACTAAATTTCTTGGGTTCCCTGTCATACCTTCACCTCCAAAAATACCTTACGCCCTATTTTAACATAATTGCTAAAATTTTCTTTAAAAACTGAAAAAGTTCTGTTTTTAGTCACAATTACACTTTCGATAAAAAATTTTCTAAAAATTATAAAAATTAGTTGATTATTTTTCGCATCCTCCATATAATAAAAAAAAGGTCTAAGAGGTGAGGTCAGTGAAAGAGAATTCGTATTCTGAAACCATGAAGGCCAGTGTGATGAAACGCATCAAAGCCAAGGAATCGTTTGTTCTCGACCTATATGTTGACATGCTAGTCTCCGAAATTCAGCTGAATACCAGAAGAGAAAAGTTGATGAACAGAATCGACAAAGCGATCGATGATCGTGACAAACTCTTGTTTTTGAATTTGACGAAAGAGTTAAATGACCTTAACAAACAATTCGGAACATAAATGAGTGAAATCCCCTATATAGGGGATTTTTCATTGATAAAAGGAAAAACCTCGGTTAGAGGATTTTTCACAGTTATTTTTCAGTTGCCATTTCGCTTCTGGATTTCATACTCTTCCAGTCTTGAAATTCTCTCCAGCATGGTCGGATGGCCGTAGCGAAAAATTTTCACCAGCCAAGGTGGATTAACCTGGCTGAGGCCCGCTTTCGTCAATTCCTGGAAAGCAGAAATCGCTGCATCGGTATTGCCCGTCATTTCGATTGCATAGTCGTCTGCACGTGTTTCCTGGTAGCGTGAAACAAGATTGGTGATAGGGCTTGCAGCAAACAACATCATGGAGAGGAACATCAGAAACAATGGGAGTGACCTCAAGTCTCCTGGGTGCTTCAATTTGAATTCCTTGCCCCATCGTTTGATAGCCCAATTCAGCAATCTTGAGACAAGGTAGAGGCCGATCAATGACATCAACAAGTATCCGGCAATTCCAATATATATATGTTTCTCCACATAATGGGCCATTTCATGGGCCATTATGAACAGGATTTGGTCATCGTTCAATTTATTCAATGTCGTATCCCAGAGGACAATCCTTGAATTGGATCCAATTCCCGTCACATAGGCATTAAGAGCATTCGTCTTCTCCGCCATATCAACTTCGAAAACATGCTCCGCAGGGATGTTCGCTTGCGCGGCAAGATCCAGAATCTTTGTCTCCAGTTCTTTATTTTTCAGCGGGGTAAAATCATTGTACAGCGGATCAATCACAACTGGCTGCAGGAACATGATGAACAAAGTAAACGGCACGGAGAGCAGCCATGCAAACAGCCACCAATACGTCTTGAACTTGTTCATCAGCCAGTAAAGGACAATAACAATCACAAACATAAAGGCATAGTTGACCCAGAAATCGATCAGTTCATCCTTCATCCAGGCAGCAAAGGATTGTGTTGATATATTATAGGTTTTCGAAAGCGTGTAACTAATGTAACTTAGAGGAAAAGTAGCGATATAAGCAAAGAATGACAGCCAGAATACATAAATCGCTGTCTGGCCATATTTATTTTTCGACGTCTCTTCTCCCCATCTCTTAAAAGCCTTTGAAAGGCCCAACAGCAAAATTAAAAAGTAAAATAGCCACTCAAATGGTGTAGACAGGAAGAATAACAAATTCCTAATTTTTGAATATTCCTCACTCAGCATCAGTTCTCTGCCATTCAAGAATGTTGCCGGGTCAGCCTTCGATCCCTCATACTCAAATGGTAAATTTGCATCTGCAAAGGAAAATAAATACCAGTACACCACAAACCCATAGAGCACATAGGCGATCACCCCGTAAAAACCCATCTTTCTCGCCATAGATTCTCCCCCTCGTACAAACATGTCTATAACTATTTTAATCCTTTGTCCTAAAAATAGAACAAGTTATTCATGGCAGGAAAAAATGTTCCTCCAACATGTTACCGAACTCTCCAACTTCTCTGCTTTCGGGCACATATTCCTCCGATATGTTACCGAACTCTCCAAATTTTCTACTTTTCGGGCACATATTCCTCCGATATGTTACCGTACTCTCCAGCTTCTCTGCTTTTCGGGCACATACTCCTCCGATATGTTACCGTACTCTCCAGCTTCTCTGCTTTTCAGGCACATATTCCTCCGATATGTTACCGAACTCTCCAACTTCTCTGCTTTTCGGGCACATATTCCTCCGATATGTTACCGAACTTTCCAGCTTCTCTGCTTTTCGGGCACATACTCCTCCGATATGTTACCGTACTCTTCAACTTTTCTGCTTTTCGGGCACATATTCCTCCGATATGTTACCGAACTCTCCAAATTTTCTACTTTTCGGGCACATATTCCTCCGATATGTTACCGAACTCTCCAAATTTTCTACTTTTCGAGCACATATTCCTCCGATATGTTACCGTACTCTCCAAATTTTCTACTTTTCGGGCACATATTCCTCCGATATGTTACCGTACTCTCCAAATTTTCTACTTTTCGGGCACATACTCCTCCGATATGTTACCGAACTCTCCAACTTCTCTACTTTTCGGGCACATACTCCTCCAATATGTTACCGAACTCTCCAAATTTTCTACTTTTCGGGCACATATTCCTCCGATATGTTACCGAACTCTCCAAATCTTCTACTTTTCGGGCACATATTCCTCCGATATGTTACCGAACTCTCCAAATTTTCTACTTTTCGGGCACATATTCCTCCGATATGTTACCGAACTCCCCAACTTCTCTGCTTTTCGGGCACATACTCCTCCAATATGTTACCGAACTCCCCAACTTCTCTGCTTTTCGGGCACATATTCCTCCGATATGTTACCGAACTCTCCAAATTTTCTACTTTTCGGGCACATATTCCTCCAATATGTTACCGAACTCTCCAACTTCTCTGCTTTTCGGGCACAAGTCCTTCGTTTATACACGAAATCTTCGTTAGCTGAGAGGATTCCATATTTCTTCATTCATTCAATATTGATTTTAACAGAAAAAAAGTACCCGAAAATCTCCGGGTACCCTTAGTTTTTATTTCAGGAAGCTGTCGTCAATCATTGTTTTGAAATCTGGTTTGTCTTTAAGGAATTTAAGTGAGTAGGATGAATCCGAGAAGTCCTGGATTGCCTGCGCATCGACTTCATGGGTAAAACCGATACGTTTCCAAGCTAGTTCTACTACCTCCTTTTCTAGTTCCTGTCCTGTTGTTTCTTTGATGTCTTTAATTGTAATTTCCTGTGCTACTGCTGGATTATCGTTGATGAATTTCACAGCGTCTTTGTGAGCATTAATGATTTTCTGGACTGTCTGAGGCTTTTCTTTGATCATTTTGCCTGAAGTGACCATTACGGAAGCTGGAAGTGTTTCGCCAAATGATACTTCATCCCAGCCAATGACGACCTCTGCTCCTGTTTCTTTTTCAATTACTGCAGCCCATGGCTCTGGAGCAACCGCAATATCAACCTTTCCGGACTTAAGCATTGCTGCATACTGTGCTGGCTGGCCGGTAAGATGTTTCATTGATCCGCCAATACGCTGTGAAGTGATTCCCTCTGCTTCAAGATAGGTTTCATACTGGACATCATGTGTGCAGCCCACCCCAGGGGTAATGAAAGTCTTTCCTGCGAAGTCATCAACCGAATCAATCTTGACTCCCTTTCTTGCCAATACTACTGTGCCGCCAGTAGACGCGCCAGCAATAATCTTAACGTCTGCTCCAGTTGAGTAGTTATTCATAGCTGGTCCCGGGCCTACAAGGCCTGCATCGATTTCACCTGTTTTCAAAGCAGTCATGAATGAACCACCTTCAGCAAATATCTTATACTCCATTGTTTTCCCGTCGCCAAGCTGCTTCTCAAAATAGCCCTTGTCTTTTGCCACCATGGCAGGTACGTGGTTGATGTTAGGAAAATAACCGATAACGATTTTCTCCTTTTCGCCCGCCGTTTTTGAAGCTCCTCCTCCTATACCGCAGCCTGCCAGAAGCACCGCGAATATCATTAAAAACGCTAAAAATATCGAAGCTTTTTTCATGTGATTTCCCCCTGTCTTTTTATGATTCAAGTCCCCAGCGATTGAGAATCGATTTTTCGATACGTTGGAAAATAAGCTGGTCTACGATTGTTCCGATAAAGCCGATGATGATCATAACGCCAATAACAAGAGCCATATCCCCGAAATCCGATGCATAACGGAGTGTGTAGCCAAGTCCTGGACCTGTGCTCAACAGTTCGCCGGCCATCAAGGCTCTCCATGCAAAAGCCCATGCGAGTCTTGATCCTGTTACGACATAAGGAATCGCTGCCGGGAAAATCACTCTTTTGTATAAGTCCCAGCCATTTACCCCCATTGTCTTCGCTGCCTTAATAAATAAGGGTGAAACATTCTTTATGCCTACTCTGATATTAAGAGTCATGACGAATGTCCCTCCGAGAACAACAACGAAAATAACGGCCTTCTCATTCATTCCGAACCACATAATCGCAAGTGGAAGCCATATGATACTCGGTACGCTTTGCAGCGCGAGCACCACTGTTCCAAGAGTCTCATCCGCCGTTTTTGATTTTGCGAGCAGGACACCAAGTCCTGTGCCTATTACCAGCGAGAGACCAAGACCGATAGCAAGCCGTTTGAAACTGGCAATTAAGTCATACACAAGCGTTTTATCCTGGAATCCTGTTAAAAGAGCCTCAAGGACTTTTTCAGGGGCTGGAAGGATGATCGGCAGCCACCATTCAAGCTTGCTCCCTGTATACCAGAAAGCAATAAGGACTGTGAAAAATAGGATTCTTTTAATGTTAGGATTCATGTGTAAGCTCCTCCCTGATGACTTTGTCAATCTCCTTCTTCAGGAAGCCCATGATATACTCTTCAAGTTCTACCATTTCTTTTTTATGCTCATGGCGCGACCTCGGAATATCCACTTTGATATCCTTTAGGATTACGCCTGGCTTGATTCCCATAACAACAATCCGGTCTGATAGCTTAATGGATTCGGAGATGCTGTGTGTTACGAATAAAATCGTTTTTTGCGTTTCTGACCAGATTGTCTCCAGCTGATCATGAAGACGTGAACGCGTTTGTTCATCAAGCGCCCCAAATGGTTCATCCATCAAAAGGATATCAGGGTTCATCGCAAGCGCCCTGGAAATAGCCACACGCTGCTGCATACCGCCAGACAGCTCATGAGGATAATGCGAAAGATAATTGCTCAGCTGAACCATTTGCAAATATTTCTTTGCTTGCTCTTCTGCCTGTTTCTTTGGCATCTCCTTCTTCAGTGGGAAAATTACATTTTCCAGTACATTTAGCCATGGGAATAAAGCTGCCTGCTGGAATACCATCCCCCTGTCTTTTCCTGACTTTTCAATTCGTTTTCCAGAAACGAGGATTTCTCCGCCAGTTGCTGTAGTCAGACCGGCGACAATGGATAATAGCGTAGATTTCCCACATCCTGAAGGGCCAAGAATTGAAACAAACTCCCCTTTATTCACTCCAAGATTAATATCTTTTAATATATCAACCTGGTGATTATTTTTGTCTGCATACTGTTTTTGCACATGGTTGATTTCTATAAACAACTTAATCACCTTATCCCTATAATACATATTAGTTTAGTCGGATTTAATTAAGTTAATTATAATCTATTCAATCATCTTGTCAACATTTCTTTATTTTTGAGCTCGTGCAGCCTGTCTTTTCTTTAATGGTTCTGAAAAAAGTGCTTTAATCTGTCCTGAGAAAGTGCAGGTTGCACCAATTATATTGACTAATAAAAAAAGACCTGCTCGCCGGCAGATCTAGAAAAAATAAGAATATAAGGTCAAAACGGATATGGAACCAATTACCACCAAAATCACATTCGCTCCCAAAAAAGCAACAATGAACGCGGCCGCTGCACCGATCAGGCCGTACCAGATGTCTTCTTGGATGAACAGGATTGCTGGGAAGATTAGCGCTCCCAGTGTGGCAAACGGAACATTCTTCAAGACTCCTTGCAAAAAAGGCGGCAGTTCTTTTCCCCGGAACATAACGAACGGAAGCATCCTCGGTATGTAGGTCACGACAGCCATGCCTATGATCATGATGATAATCTCTCTACTCATCTGCTTCTGTCCTCCTGCTTTTCTTGAACGTTTCGACAGTTTCTACAAGAACAGCTGACAATAACGTTGCCAGGACAATCGCCCAGCCCGTTGACATCCATTCAGCCATCGTGAAAATCGAGTTGAACGCAGCAGCGAGTACTGCCAGGTAGATAACTTTCACATTGGTTTTCATCGATGGAACCAATAAGCCAACAAACATAGCATACAATGCGACTGACATGCTTTCCTGAAGGGTTTGCGGCAATCCAGCCCCGACAAGGTAACCCAGCCCTGAAAAGACAACCCAGCTCGAGTAGGCAGTGAGATTCAAGCCAAACATATACCCGGCATTTACCGTTCCAGCCTGCGTGGCTGCGACCGAAAACGTTTCATCGGTAATCCCAAAGGAATACGCAATCCTCGCTCCAACCGTATCTTCCTCCGCCTTCTCGTTCAAGGACGCAGACATGAGGAAATGACGGATATTCACGATAAAGGTAGTAAGGATCACCTCGAAAATTCCGATTCCCTGTGCCAGGAGACTTAAGGAGATATACTGTGCAGCACCAGCAAATACCAGCATGCTCATCATGACAGTCTCCCCTAGCGCAAGTCCCGTTGTCTTGGCGATCAAGCCAAAGGTAAGTGCAATCGGCATATAGCCTATCGCAATGCTGATGCCTGATTGAATCCCTTTTTTAAAATCTGTTGCCTGCTTCACAGCCAATGTACTTTCCACGACCTTCCCGCCTTTCTTGTACTATGTAAGAATGGAAATCCTTTAATCAATTAAACTATATTATACATTCTCCCAGCACTGTGGAAAAGTATTTCTTTGATCGAAATACTTTTTATTTCGGAAAATTCGCAGTTCATTGACATTCTAGTTTAAAAAGAGACAGACACGGAGCGCCTGCCTCTTGCTTTGTAATTATCTTTCTTGCAGAACCTGCTTTTTCAGAGCTCTTCTTAAAATTTTGCCGGTGGTATTTTTCGGCAGTTCCTCTAGAAATTCGATCGCGTTTGGCACCTTATACTTTGCCAGGTGCTTTCTTGAGTACTCCATCAACTGCTCTTCTGTTAGATCAGGATTTTTGCTAACTACATAGCACATTACCGCTTCGCCAAAATTCGCATCTGGTACGCCTAATACTGCAACCTCCACTATATCTGGATGATTATACAATACTTCCTCGACCTCGCGTGGGTACACATTGTAACCGCCGACAAGGATTAAATCCTTCTTGCGGTCAACGATGTAAAAATACCCATCTTCGTCCATTCGGGCAAGGTCTCCAGTATACAACCAGCCATCCTTAATGGTTGCAGCGGTTTCTTCCGGCATCTTGTAGTAGCCTGCCATTACATTCGGGCCGCGGACGATCAATTCGCCAACTTCCCCAGGAGCCACTTCTTCTCCCATTTCATTGACGACCTTGTTTTCCACATTCATAATGGAGGTTCCGATTGAACCAGGCTTGCGCGGACGATCAAGCGGATTGAAGCAGGTAACCGGTGACGCCTCAGATAAACCATATCCTTCTGAAATCCTGACGTTGAATTTTCGCTCGAAATTTTGAAGAAGTGCAACCGGAAGGGAAGCCCCCCCTGAAATACACAATCTTAGCGACTTAAGATCATCCGGATTCCCTTCTGGATATTGGAATAGGAAATTATACATGGTTGGTACTCCTGCAAATACAGAAGCATCGTACTCTCTAGCAATTCGGAACACTTCCGCTGGGCTGAATTTAGGAACAATCAACAATGTTGCCCCATTCATCAACGGTGCATTAAGGGCCACGGTCAAGCAGAAGACATGGAACATTGGCAGGGCAGTAATCACCCTGTCTTCTTCATTCATCTTTAAGTAATCGCTTACATCTTTGGCGTTGCTGTAAAGATTTTTATGCGTCAGCATGGCCCCCTTCGGCTTTCCGGTTGTGCCGGATGTATAAAGAATGATCGCGACATCGTCGTCATTCAGCGTGGAGCCACGAAAGCCAAGGTCGCCGGAGGCAACAATCTGTGTAAACGATTTCATTTTTGTTCCGATTGAAAGCTGGGACATTTCTTCTTCAGTCATCTGGCTTTGGCCAGTCTCAGCTATAACAAAGTGCTCGACCTTTGGCAGCTGTAGATGCATCTTTTCGGCAAGTGGGAGCATCATGTCGAGACCGACAACAACTTTCACATCGCCATTATGGAGGATATAGCCGATTTCATCTGCGGTGTAAATTGGATTGATAGGAATGACTGTTGCACCAAGTCTTAAAGCTCCGTACAAACTGATGACAAAATGTGGAGAGTTTCCGAGCAGCAAAGCAATATGATCCCCTTTTTCCACCCCTAATTTTACAAGACCAGATGCAAACTTTGTGACGGCAGCATCCAGTTCAGCGTACGTACTTGCTTCGTCCATAAAAAAATATGCCGGTTTACTGCCCAGCATTGAGGCAGTGTGATGAAGCTGTGATGAAAGATTCATTTGTCTCCCTTCCCCCTTTGCACTGTAAAAAAGTTTTCTAAATATATTATATTGAAAGAAAATTATGGATTCAAGAAAAATGTGTCAAGATTTCAACAATTATTTTTCACGATAGAAAACGCGGTGCATCCACACCGCGTTTCAAAAATTAATAAATTAAGTTGATAAAGTCTTCTTTAGAAATATTTCCGAAATAGTGTTTGATGTCTACATCCTCCAACGCATTGACAATTTTTGATTTCTCATATTTTATCCCAGTCAGCTTATGCTCAATGACACTGACATCGCCTACACCAAAGAAGTCCCCATAGATTTTGCAATGGTCAATGATTCCCTTGTTGACTTCAAAACGGACATCAATCTGACCCACGGGAAAACGATGGGAATGCTGCAGATTAAATTTAGGCGACTTCCCGTAATTCCAATCCCAATTCTGATACCGTTCTTTTGAAAGTTTTTGAATATTTTCCCATTCCTTTTCTGTTAAAACATACTCTGGAATTTCATCCAGCCCTTCAAAAATATTTTTTAACAGAAGCGAGCGGAACTCCTCAATTGTCACTTTATTTGAAAGGAACTCGGAAATATTCGCGACTCGGCTGCGGATTGATTTGATTCCTTTAGATTCTATTTTGTCTTTTTTCACGTTAAGCGCCGAAACGACGCTTTCGATTTCTGAATCAAACAAAAGTGTACCATGGCTGAACATCCGGCCTCTTGTTGAAAATTGCGCATTTCCGGAAATCTTCCTGCCTTCTGCCAACAGGTCATTCCTGCCGCTTAATTCAGCGTTAACCCCCAATTTCCTTAATGCGTTTACCACAGGCTCGGTAAACTTCCTGAAATTATGGAAGCTGTCCCCGTCATCCTTGGTAATAAAGCTGAAATTCAAGTTGCCAAGGTCATGATACACCGCTCCGCCTCCGGATAAACGGCGGACGACATGAATCCCATTCTTTTCTACATATTCAGTATTGATTTCTTCCATTGTATTCTGGTTCTTGCCAATGATGATGGATGGCTCGTTTATATAGAAAAGCAGGTAGGTTTCATTGATATCAAGATTCTTTAAGGCATACTCTTCAATTGCCAGGTTGATTCTTGGATCTGTAATTCCTTTATTATCAATAAATAACATGGTTGATTCTCCTTTTATACGGTTATTTCAAGACCTTCCCTGGCCAGGGTTATCGGCCCGGAAAATAGTGTGGAAGCTTCGGAAACAAGCTGATCGATCTCACCATAATGTGGCAAGTGAGTCAGGACCAGCTGCTTTACTCCCGCCTGGTTAGCGAGCTTTCCATTTTCATAGCTGTTCATATGCCCTGCACCCTTGCCGTCCTGGTTACCATAGAAATTGCATTCTGAAAGCAATAAGTCCGCATTGGATGCAAAAGGAAGGAGATCTTCCTTATAGGAAGTATCAGCTGTATACACCAGAGATTTGCCGCCAGCTTCGATTCGCATGGCATAACATGGGACCGGATGGGTCGCAGGAAGAAAGGAGATGGTGAAAGGTCCGATCTCCAGTTTTTTTGACGAGTGGTAGTCCACTCCCTTTGTAATATTCTTATAAGTAAGTTTTGCGAACTCCTGCTTGTCCTGTGCGTGACCGTAAATCGGCAACTGAGGGAATTTTTTGCCTAAAAACCCCTGGATCAAGCGTGCGTGCTGCAGTACACCGATGTCGGCAACATGATCAGGATGATAATGCGACAGCACGATTGCATCCAGTTCTTCTGGCTGTACAAAATTTTGAAGCTTCGCGAGCACGCCGCTGCCAAAGTCGATCATGAGCTTAAATCCTTCCTGTTCAAGTAAGTATCCAGCACTAGCTCCGTTTACTTTAGGATATCCACCCCAGAATCCCACGATTGTCAGTTTCAAAGCTTTCCCTCCTATAAAATCACGATTTTCTTTTACTATACTTTATTTTGTCCATTTTTTCATACTAGTGATTTTTTCAGAAAATTTTGTTTGACATCTTTTGTACTGTTATAATACAATATAGTAAATGATAGTACTGTATCAAACAACTAACCGAATGGAGGAGACAGCATGATTAAAAATGCGGTAGAATTTTTTCGCAATTTGCCAAAGAAGCAGTGTATCGAATGTGGAGAGACAATTGATGAACAGCATGAATGCTATGGAAACAAATGTGATAAATGCATGGATCCGGGAAAATTCTAACCAACGTTTTCCTTTCCTGTTTTTTCCTGCAGTGATAAACCAATAGATGAAAAGCCAGCCCTCCATTGCCGGGCTGGCTTCCTTTTTCCCAAACATGTTATCGGTTAAACTGCAAATATTCAAGAATTTTTTCGACCGCTACTTCTCCCTGATCGATGCAGTCGGGAAGACCGACTCCTTCAAAAGAGCTTCCACCGACAAAAACGCCGGGTAGCTCTTCTTCAAGATTACGCTTCAGATTAGCGATTCGTTGCTTGTGCCCGACAGTATACTGGGGCATTGCTTCCTTCCAGCGAGATACGACGGCGAAATCAGGCTGGGTTTGAATCTCCATTATTTTATTTAAATCTTCCAATGCTATTTGGATGATTTCATCATCTGAGAGATCAACAATTGCTTCATCACCTGGTCTGCCGACATAAAGGCGGAGCAGAACTTTTCCCTCTGGTGTTGTATGGGGCCACTTTTTATGCGTCCATGTACAAGCTGTAATCGTATAATCACTATTTCTGGAGACGACGAAACCAGTTCCATCGATATCTTCTTTTATCACACTTTCCGGGAACGCCATGGCGATTGTTGCCACGGATGTGGAAGGCATGTCGCGGAATGGCGTAAAAATATGCTCATGATCCGCGAACATATGCAAGGCAGCTTCATGAGGTGCAGCTACAAGGATGCTATCTGCATCAAGAGTCTCCCCGCTGCTCAGCCGCAAACGGTACCCTCGCTTCTGCTTGCTTACTTTATCCACACGGATCCCCTTGATGACCGATCCTGACTCCAGCTTCGATTCAATCGCATCTACAAACGACTGGAGCCCAGACGTCACGGTCAGGAACATCCCTTTTTTCTTCGCCTGCGCTAGTTCTGCAGGCTGCTTTTTTGGGGCAGGTGTCGATTTCTTTGTCCCAAGAATCAAGCTGCCATATTTCTGCTCTGTCTGATAAAATTGCGGAAAGGTAGACAATAAACTCATATTATCAATATCTCCGGCGTAAATGCCTGAGAGCAAAGGTTCAATCAAATTCTCGACTACTTCATCACCAAGCCTGCGCCGGAAAAAGTCTCCAAGCGACTGGTCCCCTGCCACCTTTGAAGGTGGCAGGAAGAAGTCTCCGGCAGCCCGAAATTTCCCCGGCCATGAAAACAATCCACTTGTTACAAACGGGCTGATCTGAGTAGGAATCCCCATCACCGCGCCACCTGGAATTGGGTGAAGTCTGTCCTTAACGAGCACATACGATTTTCCTGTACTGTTATTGACTAATTTATCCCCTAATCCGACTTCTCTCGCCAGACGGCCTGCACTTTCTTTTCTTTCAAGAAAAGAATCCGGTCCTCTTTCAATGACGAAGCCGTCTTTTACATACGTCTGCATTTTCCCGCCAACCCGGTGTGAGGCTTCAACCAGCTTTACTTCTAAAAGAAGCTCATTCTCCCTGGCATGCTTTTGCAAATAATAGGCAGCAGTCAAACCAGTGATGCCTCCCCCGATTATTACCACTTTTTTCCTATCCGTCACGGTAAATCACCTTCTTTTAGTAAGTTTAGCTTGAAGATGACAGCTTTTTTAAAATAACATCTGCCATAGCGTCAATGAACTCCGGTTTCGCATTCGGCATTGGCGGTCGGTAATAGCTGGCTCCGATTTCATCCGTTACCACCTTGCATTCATAATCATTGTCATATAATACTTCAAGATGCTCGGAAACAAACCCAACTGGCACATAAACAAACGCTTTGTAGCCGTGCTCTTCATATAGTTCTCGCGTCAAATCCTGAACATCTGGTCCAAGCCAAGGTTCAGGGGTATTGCCGGCGCTTTGCCAGCCTACCGCGTAATTCTTTACCCCAGCCTGCTTGGCAATCAAGTCTGCTGTTTCCTTCAATTGTTCAGGATAGGGATCGCCCATCTGGAGAATTTTTTCCGGAAGGCTATGGGCAGAAACAATCAAGACCGACTTTTTCTGTTCATCAGCAGGCATCTCTGCATATGTTTTTGCGACACGATCTGACCAGTACTTAATGAATTTCGGTTCCTTATACCAACTTTCCACGGAAACAATCTCGGGTCCACCTAACTTGGCAGCTTCTTCCTTTGCTCGGCCATTATAGGCCTTTACACTGAAGGTGGAAAAATGTGGAGCTAAAACGATGCTGACCGCCTCTTCTATTCCGTCTTCATGCATTTGCTTGACAGCCTCTTCGATAAAAGGCTCCATATGCTTCAATCCAAGATACAGTTTGAATTCGACCCCCTCCTGGATAGTGTTCAAATGCTGTGTGAGCTTCTCGCCTTGCTCCACCGTGATGTTCGCCAGCGGAGAAATTCCGCCAATCGCTTCATACCGGTTCCGTAAATCTTCAAGCATTTCCGGTGCAGGTGGGCGTCCGTGGCGGATATGTGTATAGTAACGTTCAATATCTTCTTCCTCGTAGGGAGTGCCATATGCCATCACCAGTAAACCCATCTTTTTCTTCGTCATCATCGCACCTCTTTTGCAGTCTCTAAGCTTTTATTCTGTAAAAATAACCGTCCATTACCAAATCTAATGCTCTGATGGCGGACAGAACCTATTGGCCCAGCTTTAAGGCCGAATACTCATGGATGAATGCAGTCAATTTTTTCAGCACATCGGGGTTCACTGATGGGAAAACACCATGTCCTAGGTTAAAGATGTAGCCAGAACGCTCCATCCCTTGATCAAGGATTGCTTTCGCCTTTTCTTCAATGACATTCCAAGGAGCAAGCAGGATCGCCGGATCAAGATTGCCCATAATTGCTTTCTCGATGCCAAGCGCACGCGCCTCGTCTATCTGCAAACGCCAATCAAGACCAACAACATCAAGTGGGATGTCTTGCCATTCAAGAGCAAGATGGCTTGCACCAACACCAAACATGATCAACGGCACATTCTCGCTTTTCAGCTCCGAGAAAATTCTGTTCATGACTGGTTTAATAAATGTGCGGTAGTCTTGAACATTCAATGCGCCAACCCACGAGTCAAAAATCTGGATTGCTGTTGCGCCGGCTTTGATTTGGGATTTCGCATAGGTAATTACCATATCGCCAAGCTTGTCCATTAGTGCATACCAGGCTTCAGGCTGAGAATACATAAATGCCTTTGTTTTATTATAGTTTTTTGAAGGTCCGCCTTCGATCAAATAGCTGGCAAGTGTAAACGGCGCACCTGAAAAGCCGATCAGTGGGACAGTAAGCTGTTCTTTGGTAAGAAGCTTGATCGTATCGAGAACATACGGAATATCTGACTCTGGATTGATTTTGCCCAATTTCTCAACATCCGACAGCGAGGTTAGCGGATTTGCTATGATCGGTCCGATGCCTGACTTGATTTCGACGTCTACGCCCATTGCTGGGAGCGGGGTCATAATATCTTTATAAAGGATGGCGGCATCTACCCCATACTGTTCTACCGGAAGCCTTGTTACATATGCACAAAGTTCAGGCTGATGAGTGATCTCGAACAGGGAATATTTTTCTTTGATTTCTCTATATTCAGGCTGGGACCGTCCAGCTTGTCTCATATACCAAACAGGGACATGGTCTGTCTTTTCCCCTCTGGCTGCTTTTAAGAGAGCATCATTGGTTATCTTGCTCATTAAGTTTGGTCCACCTTTCGATAATGTCTGTACTCCATTGTAATATAAAAAGGGGGAAATAAAAAACATCTATTTTCCAATAAGCTTCTAAAATCGAACTATCTACACTATATCGTTTTTCCCTTCCTTTTTCATAGGTAACGCGTTCAATTGTTGAAAATTAGACGTTTTTCTTTCTTGAAAAGAAGGGAAACTAAAGGTAGGTGTGAAATTACTAATCAAAAGACTAAAAATGGAGGGGAAGATATGAATCTTTTCATTACATCTGGGACAGCTGATTTTCTATTGAAATTAAAAGAGAAACACCAGGATGAAAACATGGTTCTGATGAACAACAGTGAATCATCCATCCTTGTGCATGAAACAGAAGGACAGACATTATTCAACTCACCACGGAAATATAAAGTGATTGATTCAGCGGGCAATCTCGGACATAAAGGGTTTGCTGTCCTCAATAATATTCCAGTAACCGAGGAAGGCCGGCCGCTTTTTGAGGACCGCTTCTTGAACAGACCGAGAAAGATTGAGAAGGAACCCGGATTTGTCGCCATTCGCGTACTGCGGCCATTGAGCTCTAACACCTACATCATCCTGACTATCTGGGATCAGGAAAGCTCGTTTGAAAATTGGCAAAAGTCCAAAGCGTATGCCGATGCACATAAAAACCGCGGTACAGAAGCAGGGATTGCTGGCGCAAAGCCAACTATTTTTGAAAGTACATCATTTGTTTCCAAATATTATATCGAAAGCGAGTAATTTTCCGCTATTGGCGTCTCCATATTTATACTGGAGGACGCTTTTTTTCTGATCATTAACCCCACGCTCAGCCATTTATTAAACTCCACGATCGAGTGACGATCCTTCCCTCTCCTTCTAAAACATTCGAAAAAATCTCTCTAGGTGAATTTTCATCCATCCGCACACATCTTTGTGCTTTTAACATATTCTGTAGTACTCAAAAGGAAGTTGCTATATTCATCACCATTTATCAATCAGAAGGGAGCATTTCTCAATGGTTGTAGAATTAACTGCACTACATTGGATATATGTTTTTTTCATTTTTTTAATCATCGGGTTTATGGTCAGGAAAAGAGATACAGCGCTTATATCGATTATCGGAATCTTTTTACTGGCAATCGTCGCGACGGGCTCTTTGAGTGGCTCGGTTAGCAGTGTCTTTACTAGCTTCATCTATGCGATAACAGAGCTTTTGCCTACCATTCTTGTGATCTCCATTATTGTGGCGATGAGCAGAACACTCACCGTGACAGGGATTAATGATGCAATGATTTCCCCATTCGCCAAGTTGATTAAAACACCTGCACTGGCTTATTGGATCATCGGAATAGTCATGATGTTCATTTCCTGGATTAAGTGCACTTACATACACCAATTAATAAATGCTTATGTATCAAGGGTTTGAATACCTTTGGTAATTTTATCCTTTGGCTTTTTCCTATTCAATAAACATGATGAAATAATTCGTTTGCCTATGTTAAAGTGTAAATAAATGACATATGGGAGATGAGTTTTTTAAAATGAGTAATGATATGAATATTTCGGGGTTTAATGAATCCATAAACAAAAACAAAAGTGCTTTTTTATGCGGTAACGGATTTAGCATGAATTTTGATAGCGACTTTGGACGTATATATGATAAATTATTAATCTCTCATAAAAATGTAATATACAATTCATCATATGAAATAAAAGCTAATAAAAATTTCAAACGTAAATGTATTGATAACTTTCAAAGTGTTAAAAAGTTCTTGCGTAACATTTCAGAGGATTCCTTGTATGGGATTTTTAATGATGCCTTAATTTTTGCTGAATCAATAAGAGAAAATAGCAAGTTAATTGAAGAACTATGGGAAGAAAAGTTTATTTCCAAACTAGTTTTTGGATTAAGCCAAATTGATATAATAAATAGAATTTGTGAAGTTGGTAAAAATAAAGGTATCACTTATGTAAACATTGAACACTGGACTACTCTTATATACTTCTATTTTGCAATAAAAAAATTGAATCCGAATTACTATCACTTCCCTACCAATAATTCCTTTATTACTGTGCTGAAAGTCGGAAACAATAGCCCAATAAGACTATTGCCACAAGAACAACAATTAAATGAAGAAGTTATATTTAACGGATTCACAACCTACTATCGGTTTCTGTTTTCCATAGCCATATTTTCAAATGGGAAAGCATTGGATATGAGTATGTTATCAAATATCAATAACCTTGATATGAATAAAATAAAGAATTTTTTAAATGAATTCGACTCTCTGCTTTCACTTAATTACGACAAGATAATGGAAAATATAGTGGGTAACCGTGTGGAACATTTCCATGGAGAATTTGTTAAGAATAAAACAGAATATGTATTTTCTCAGAGTTTAGGATTTAATTATGATAACGGGTATGTCAGCTTCTCGGATATTTTAATTGGTGATTTCTTTACCTTTAAAGCTTTTTTACCAGTTGTTAATAAACTAAGTAAGAATATGTATAATAAGAAAATCTCAACTTTTTCCGATAAAATGGATACTTTAATCAAAGATAATTCAATAAACAATATTGTTATCTTTGGTATGAATATAGAGAATGACCAACATGTTTTAAGAAATATAATGTTAGCATTTTACTTTTCTCAACAACCCAATCCACAAATTATATATTGTTATTTCACTCCAGAAGAAAAGAAAGATTTTCAAGAACAATTTGAAGCTGTTATAACATTTAGCCCAGAAGTAAATGAATATGTAAAAAATATAAACGTTAGTTATATAAAAACACAGGAAATATTAAAAGAATACTTTTATATCGAATAAGGGGCTTCCTGCGGGAAGTCTTTTTTAAATCCTTTTCATCACTCCCTGTTAGGCGGATCGACTTCGTCGATGCGACTGCTAATTAAACTTTAGACACAAAAAAAGAGAATCCCCGTTAAGGAACACCCCTATAATAAAAACCTGCCTTCTTATATTGTATGTTCCCTATAGGAATCCTCACGGCAACAATGTCTTTGTCCGTGAATACTTTTAAAATAACATGGAAAAATACGAACAAAAGAATGGAGGTATAATGAATGAAACGGTTTGTAACAATGATTATTGCATTCAGTCTATTAGTTATCTTAGCAATCCCAGTTTCAGCACAAAATTTTGATTATCCAAATAACAAAGGAAAAACATTTATTAACGAAAACGAGTTTTACCAACAAATGAAAAAAGATTGTTAATGACGTTTTATAATGTCCAAAACTTGACGATATTAATTGTCCTAAAACTGACGGATATACTGTCCAAAAATAAAAAGGAAGCATTTTC
>NZ_JAUSUN010000025.1:0-50335 GCF_030814065.1 Mesobacillus stamsii | reverse complement strand
CGCTCGACTTGCATGTATTAGGCACGCCGCCAGCGTTCGTCCTGAGCCAGGATCAAACTCTCCAAAAAAGAGTATGAGTTTAGCTCATAAGTTAAGTTAAAACGTTGGCTCATGAACTTCTATAGATAGAAGCCATGATAATTGATTGTTTGTTGACGCTTGTTTGTTTAGTTTTCAAAGAACAATTTGTGTGCGTCGCTCAGAAGCGACTTTAATAATATATCATATCACAGTGTTGAATGTCAACATTTTTTTAAAATGTTTTTTTCGTGATTTGCAATGTTGGAAATCTATTCGCGACTGTTTCTATATACTATCACCCGAGCATCTCCAAAGTCAACATGTTTATTCCTTGAAAAAACTGGTAAAAATTAAAAACAGCCGGTTCCCCTTGCTAGGGACCGGCTGTTTTAGGATAGCTTATTTAGAAATCGTAATTATATTCTCGTCTTTCACATCAACATTGCCCTCTTTGTTGATTACGATGTGTTCTCCTTCAGCAAGGTTTGTGAATACGATTGGAGTAATAATCGATGTTGCGTTTTCTTTGATATATTCCAAGTCCACCTTCAATAACGGTTGTCCTTTTGTTACCGTTTCATTTTCTGAAACAAGTGTTTCGAATCCCTGCCCCTTCAAATTCACTGTGTCAATCCCAACATGAATCAGGATTTCTCTTCCTGAAGCAGACAGAATTCCGATAGCGTGTTTGGTCGGGAACAGATTGATTATTTTTCCGTCTACCGGTGAAACAATCGTACCTTCAGCAGGAATGATCGCAAAACCATCGCCCATCATTTTCTCTGAGAACACTTGGTCCGGAACTTCTGTAATTGGTTTGATCTCCCCTTTAATAGGAGAAACAAAAGTTTCAGCTACAGAATCCACATCATGTTGAGTCTGCAATGCTTCCGGATTCACTTCTTCTATTTGCTGTTCCACCTCTGTTGCCTGATTCGTTTCCACAGGACGAGGCCGTTTGCCATTCATAATATCTTTCATCTGACCCTTAATCGTCTCAGAGCGCGGTCCAAAAATTGCTTGAATATTATTTCCTACCTCGAGCACTCCAGCAGCACCTAGTTTTTTCAAGCGGTTTTTATCAACCTGGCCAATGTCATTAACAGATACACGAAGTCGGGTAATACATGCATCAAGATTAGCGATGTTTTCTTTCCCGCCCATGGCATCTAGGACGTCATACGGCAGGTCACTTGCTTGTCCCTTTGCTCCGACTTCTTCCTCTTCATCAACCTCTTCTCGACCTGGTGTCATCAGGTTAAACTTACGAATCGCAAATCGGAAACCAAAATAATAGATGAGCGCGAACACTAGCCCTACAGGGATGACAATCCATGCATTCGTCTGCGGATTGATCAATCCAAACAGAACGTAGTCAATCAGGCCGCCAGAGAACGTCATCCCAATTTTTACATTTAAAAGATGCATGGTCATAAAGGATAGACCGGCAAAAATCGCGTGAACCCCGAATAATACCGGCGCTACAAATAGGAACGAAAATTCAAGTGGTTCTGTAATCCCTGTCAGGAATGAAGTTAATGCAGCAGAAGCCATGAGACCGCCGACTACTACTTTTCTTTCAGGACGGGCTTCGTGATAAATAGCTAATGCGGCAGCTGGAAGACCAAACATCATGAACGGGAATTTACCGGTCATAAATGTGCCCGCAGTCAAATTCTGAACGTTATCTCCTATTTCGGCCATGAAGATCCGCTGATCCCCACGTACAACTTCGCCAGCTAAAGTAGTATACTGTCCGAATTCATACCAGAATGGTGAATAAAAGATATGGTGCAAACCAAACGGAATCAACGAACGTTCTACTACACCAAAGATAAATGCTGATAAAGTTAAATTAGCATGAACCATGTTTTGTGAGAATGCATTCAAGCCATTTTGGACTGGTGGCCAAATCACAATCATTGCCAATCCAAGCAGAATCGCTGTTCCAGCCGTGACGATCGGAACGAAACGCTTTCCTGCGAAAAAGCCAAGATAAGAAGGCAATTCAATTTCAAAAAACTTATTGTAAAGAGCAGCGGCAATGATACCAACGATGATACCACCAAAAACCCCTGTTTGAAGTGTCGGGACACCAAGAATGTTAGCATAGTTCAGTCCGTTCACATCTTCTGGTGTGATGCCTAGAACCGTACCCATTGTCACGTTCATGATCAGGTACCCGATAATGGCAGCAAGACCAGCAACACCTTCCCCGCCTGCTAAACCAACCGCTACACCCACGGCAAACAATAGCGGCAAGTTCCCGAAGACAATTTCCCCTGCTTTTTGCATGACAGCTGCAACAATGTCAACAGCGCTATTATCTAAAAATGGAGCAAGCTCCAACAAAGCAGGGTTGCGAAGGGCAGCTCCAATCGCAAGCAAAATACCTGCAGCTGGAAGCAATGCGACGGGAAGCATTAGCGCTTTTCCTACTTTTTGAAGAACACCAAAAACTTTCTTAAACATGGAAAGACCTCCTAAATTTTTTCTCTTCAAGCGGTTACAAACATGAAAAAACAAATAAAAAAAGCATGAGAAGGATGTGTCGAAAGAAGCTTATGGATATAGTACCCATAAAACTTCCTTTCCATTACATCCTTTACTCATGCCTGATCGAATCAGTAACACGTAAGAATACTGCTTATTTCACTTTTTTCTGAAGTCTTTGCAGATGCATCGTTAGATACACGGCTTCCGCATCGCATACTTGTTTTTTCAAGGTTTGTTGCATCACTTTAATGAGTTTCCACGAAAGATTGTAACACAGAGGATATTCCTCTTTCAAGAGGTTTGCAAATTTTTCTGGTTCCTCTACTTTTTCGCCGTTATTGACCCTTTCGATCGTGAAGCGTATGTGGCGCACAAGCCTTGTATAGTCTATCCCTTCTTTATCAACCTCGATATCTAGGTTTTCTTCAATTACTTGTACTAGTTTTGTCACAAGCTGTGAATGTTTATTTACGTCCGATAGACTCCGATTCATGATAGCGCTGTGAATATGGAGGGCGATAAAGCCGATCTCCCCTTCTGGAAGTTCCATACCTGAGCGTTCCTTGATCAGCTGCACCACTTCTTTGGCCATGTCAAATTCAGTTGGATACAGCGTTTTTGTTTCCACTAGAAATGGATTTTTGAATTCTATTCCCTGCGAAATTCTAGTTACCGCAAACATCAAATGATCCGTCAAGGCGACATGGATATGCTCATTTAGCAGGCCAGATGTCTGTTTTTTAATTAATTCAATTGAAGATATGATCGCTTCATGCAGGTCATTTTCAACAAAAGGCAAAAGCTTGATATAGTTTGCCTGTTCTTTTTCATCTTTGAGAACAAACATTTTCTCCGCCTGTCCCTCTTCTATCATGTCGCCTTTTTTTCGATTGAAGGCGATTCCCTTGCCAATCATGATTACTTCTCCAAATGACGGATGGTCAGCAATTAAGACATTATTATTCAATCCTTTTTTCACTTCTATTCTGTCCATGCCGTTTCCCCGTTTCCACTTGTTCTATGGGAATATCGTATAGAACGAGGATTTAGAAGTCAATCCGCAGAGTTTACCAGATACTTTTTTACCAAAAAAGATCCAGCGGCATTCGCTGGACCGAAAGATGCTATTCTGTTAAAAACACAAAGTAGAGTACGAAGATGACAAAGAATAGATACATAATTGGGTGAACCTCTTTTGATTTCCCCTTGACGATCATCGTAATCGGATAAAAGATGAATCCTGCTGCAATTCCGGTCGCAATACTTGACGACAACGGCATGGAGATCATTGTCAAGAATGATGGCACTGCGATTTCAAAGCGACTCCATTCGATTTTTCCGAGCGATGAAACCATCAGAACACCGACGATGATTAATGCTGGTGCAGTTACAGCCGAAGTGACCACTGAAAGCAGCGGGAAGAAAAATAGGGATAATAGAAAGAATCCTGCTGTCACAAGGGAAGCAAATCCACTTCGTGCTCCTGATGCAACGCCTGCAGATGATTCAATATACGATGTTGTTGTTGAAGTGCCGAAGATGGAACCAACAAGTGATGCGATTGAATCGGCAAACAGAGCACGTCCTGCACGAGGAAGCTTATTGTCCTTCATTAATCCCGCCTGGTTCGCTACTGCTACGAGCGTACCTGCATTATCAAAAAAGTCAACGAACAAGAATGTCAAAATGATGCCGAGCATGGTAGAAGTGTAGAAGGACGGATCACCGAACGCTGTAAATACCGCTCCAAATGTTGGCGCGACACTTGGTACTGCACCGACTACTTTATTAGGCGTGTCGATCAGGTTGAACATCATTCCGGCAATGACAGTAATAATGATACCGAAGAATACCGCGCCGTGAATGCCTCTTGTCATCATGATGACCGTAATCAATAACCCGAAAAGAGCTAGCAAAGTATTGCCATTTGCCAAATCACCAAGCCCAACAAGTGTAGCTGGATTATCGACGATGATGCCAGCATTTTTCAAACCAATAAATGTAATAAATAATCCAATTCCCGCTCCAACTGCGTGCTTTAGTTCCACAGGAATAGCATTAATCAATTTTTCCCGCCAGCCAGTAATCGTAAGCAACAGGAAAAACAGGCTGGAGATAAAAACGGCAGCGAGCGCATGCTGCCATGGTGCTCCATGGCTTAGGACAACCGTATAGGCAAAAAACGCATTTAATCCCATTCCCGGCGCAAGTGCGATGGGATATTTTCCAAGCAATCCCATTATAATCGACCCGACTGCTGCGGCCAACGCCGTAGCAACGAAAACCGCGCCGTAATCCATTCTCATCGCATCAGGCAGATCTTTTATGCTGTCCAATGTAAGTGTAAGCGGGTTGACAACCAAAATGTACGCCATTGCCAGAAACGTTGTCAATCCGCCGATGAATTCGCGACGATAGTTCGTGCCAAGCTTTTCAAACTCAAAATAGTTCTTCATTTTTCTTTCCCCCTGAATGAATGGGGAAATAAGACCAAAAAGAAAACGCCTCTGGATACCGGGCGTTGACGAAAGGCATAGCTGACGGAAAACCAATTAAAAATCGGTAAACTGCCAGTATTCTATCCCTCGTAGTCAAGCCATTTACGGTAGCTCGGTAGAAACTTTTGGGCCTTATCCCCAAGATTATACGACGAATTATGACAAATTAGTAAGTTCAGATACATTCTATCAGGACTTTTGCATCAAGTCAATAAAAAAAACGAACATTTTCATGTTCGTTTTTAATATCGTTCGTCTTTTATTCCCACTCAATCGTTGCTGGTGGTTTGCTAGTAATGTCGTAAACGACACGGTTGACATGGTCTACTTCGTTGACGATCCTTGTCGAGATAATTTCAAGAACATCCCATGGGATTCTTGCCCAATCGGACGTCATTCCATCAATGGATGTAACTGCGCGGATGCCGATCGTGTAATCATATGTCCTCGCATCACCCATGACACCTACGCTGCGGATATCAGGAAGGACGGTAAAATACTGCCAGATTTCCCGATCAAGTCCCGCTTTCTTAATTTCGTTTCTGAGAATAGCATCTGATTCCCGGACAATCTCTAATTTTTCTTCAGAGATAGCCCCAAGAACGCGAATACCTAGTCCAGGACCAGGAAACGGCTGACGCCAGACGATTTCATCAGGAATTCCAAGCTCGGTGCCTAGCTTCCGGACCTCATCCTTGAATAATGCATTCAATGGCTCGATTAAGCTGAACTGCATGTTCTCTGGAAGGCCGCCAACATTGTGATGAGATTTGATTGTCTGAGCCGTCGCCGTGCCGCTCTCAATAATATCGGTATACAATGTTCCCTGTGCAAGGAATTCAATGCCCTCGAGTTTTTCTGCTTCGTCATCAAAAACATAAATGAACTCGTTTCCGATGATCTTGCGCTTTTGCTCCGGATCAGATACACCTTCAAGCTTACTGAGGAATCGCTCTTTGGCATCCACCTTTATCACATTCATGTTGAATTCATCGGCGAAGGTCTTCATTACACTCGTCGCTTCATCTTTGCGCAATAATCCATGGTCAACAAAAATACATGTCAGCTGATCACCAATCGCTTTGTGGATCAGTACCGCAACTACTGAAGAATCCACTCCCCCGCTTAGCGCGCAAAGAACTTTCTTGTCTCCCACCAGCTGGCGGATCTTCTCCATTTCCATTTCAATGAAATTTTCCATTGACCAGTTGCCTTCGCATTCGCATACTTTAAAGACAAAGTTTTTCAGCAGATCATTGCCAAAAAGAGAGTGGCGTACTTCCGGATGGAATTGGACTGCATATAGCTTACGGGTCTCGTCGCTCATCGCTGCGATCGGACAGGATGGATTGATTCCATCCACTGAAAACCCTGGCGGTGACATTGTGACGAGGTCGCCGTGGCTCATCCAAACTACCTGTTCTCCTGGTGTGCCTTCGAATAACTTGTTCTGGTTATGGAGAGTCAGCAGTGCTTTTCCATATTCGCGGTTCTTCGCCTTTTCGACCTTCCCGCCAAAATGCATGGTCATTAGCTGCATCCCATAACAAATGCCTAGAATCGGCAAGCCAAGCTCAAAAATTTCTTCATCACAACGAAAGGCTCCCTCATCATAAACGGAGTTTGGTCCACCTGAAAAGATGATCCCCTTTGGGTTCATTTCCTTGATCTCTGCCGCAGTGATTGTGTGTGGATGAAGCTCGCTGTATACGCCAAACTCCCTAATCCGTCTTGTAATCAATTGATTATACTGGCTGCCAAAGTCTAATACTACTATCTTTTCCTGTTCTTGCAGCTCGGTTTTCATACATTCACCTCATTTAAAATAAACGCAGTAATTCCATTATGTACCTATTATGTTTTTTTGCGCATAAAAAAAACCAGAAATCTGCCACCCAAGTGAAAGGAAAGCAGAATTCCAGCGCAATACGAACAAAAGAAGTCTGCCTTCATAGTCAAATCATTTCCGGTGATTTGGTAGATACTTTCGATCCATATTATCGAGGATATATGAAGGATTAACTATATAGTTGCTCACATTGTATCAGTATCCTATTTTAACGGTCAAGCCCCAGATTTCCTAATCATATTTTCCCAGTGCTTTTTTACATCTTGCCACATGTCTTCCTCTCTTTCGCCGCGATACAAATACTCCTCATATTTAGCAGTAAGCCTGCGCATATCGCTAGTCGCGAAAAATGAATCCACATAAGAGGCATAGTCACGCAATGTCTGGCCATCCTCCCGCTTCAGCCCGTAAGTCCTGAGCTGCTTTAACAGGACAATATAAGCTTTCTCCAAGTACTTATTTTGCTTTTTTCCCTTATAAAGAAGGATATAGAAGGCGGGAAGCCAGTTTCCGCGCAGTCTGTACATAATTGCCAGAAATACAGCGAGCACGAGCACTGTCTGTAAAATTTTTCCGAAATGATCCGTAAGAAAAGCACCGGCATTTTTCAGACTGTTTGAAACAGAAGCTGCTGGCTTGTCCGCCTGCACCTGTTCTTTCGGTATATCCGGTTTCTTCGACGCCTCTGGTGCTGTTACATCTTCTTGATTATCCACAGTAGTCGACGGAGTGTTGTTGGTGTTGTTTTCAAACTGGACATTATTGGAAAACCCTTGAGTCGGTTCAAATGGCACCCAACCAACACCAGGAAAATACCCCTCCACCCAGGAGTGTGCATTATTATTTGTAACCTCGTAATGCCGGCGACCATCGTCTGTAGTATCGAGATAATCTCCTTCGGTATAGCCTTTCACCCAGCGGGTAGGGATGCCGACAGAACGCATCATCACCACCATCGAAGTGGAGAAATTATCACAATAGCCTCGTTGGGTTTCGAACAGGAATTGATCAACATAATCCTGGTCATCAGCCGGAACTGCCACATTCGTTTGATCATAAACAAAATTATTCGAATGGAAGTATGCTTCTATGGCCTGTGCTTTTTCAAGCCATGTCTGTTTATCTTTCGTAATTTCCTCAGCTAGATTCACAACCCGCTCAGGGAGCCCTTCTGGTACCTGGGTGTATTTTTCCAGGAAAGCCGCATTTTGCTCCCCTGCCATATCTTCTTTCCCAGCTTCCTTCAGCTTATCCACACTGTAGACAGGATAATCAAACGTGAGCGAATATGGCCCAAAGGATCCTGATTGTCCATCGGGAAGTGAAGTGATTTTCTCTGTCTCCAGATCGAGCATAAACTGCAAAGACGAGTACCCTGCTCCAGCATCCACCTGTTTTACCCCAAGCGGATAAACAAGGTGCGGATACCCAATTTTTGGAGTAACCGTGCTCGTACGTTCTTCTGTCTTCACCCCACCTGGTTCAAAAGGCTGCATAGGAACTGGCTGCTCTGGCCTAAATTCAACCGGCATGGAAGTATCAGATTTTTCTGTTATCCATCCTTTTCCGGTATAGACATCTTTCGTTTCGATCCTCCAATAATGCCGCCCATCTGCCTCTGTAGAAAAAACAACCGTGTCGTCCCCGATGAACGGGCCGCCCAGCGCGGAATCATCTGTTCCATAGCCAACCTTCTGAACGCCGCTGCCTTCACCGGAATCCTGATTATAGGAGGTGATAAATGGAACTGGATCCGGCCAGATAGGGCCAGCTTTAGGAGCTGCATAGCCAATTCCCACGCTTAAAACAACCATGGCCGCCAAAGGTATCATCCATTTTTTTGCGCTATAGAGGTTCTTCTTCGCCAATTCCTTGAGACCCATCCGGTAGTACGACAGCAATCCTAGCATGAAAAATCCGGCAAAAACTGTCCGAACAATCGCCGCATCCGCGTTATATGGGGTGAAGGTGTCAAGGACAGTGATGTATACAAGCGTCATAAAGAAAAACACAAAAATTTGTTTTCGGTTGATCAGCCAGTATGAAATCAGGTAGGTCAACAACCATAACAAAATAAAGAATAACAATGTCCGAAACTCATTAGAAATCTCTGTCCAATTTGCATTTACGATAAAATTGGCATTTGATATCACTTCGGTGAACAGCCCGGAAACCCATTTAAAACTAAAAAAGGAGCCGTCAAAAAACATGGTATGAACTGAATATAAGATGATGATGATTTTTATCAGCGCTCCCGGAATCGCTGGCATGTTGAAGTACGTCATCATCAGCGAAACAAATACAAAGCTAAGGAAGATGCTTATATGTCCTGTATCCGTCAGTTCCTTTAAAGGCCGCAGCCACTCCCAAAGCAGCAAAAAGCTGAAAACAAACAATAAAAAGTATGCAGCATCTTTTTTGGGCTTAACGATTTTCATCCCCGATTCACCTCCGAGAAGGCTTCAGGAAACTGGCCGTCATGCACCATGACAAGCCGGATTCCCCTCGCACTTGTCAATGATCTTAAGTTTTTTTCTGTATCTGTTGATAATTCCTGGCTGTTTTTAATCAGAAAGATACTGACCGCTTCATTTCGTTGATTTAAGACCACTGCTATTTCAACTAGCTCTTTCGTCAGTTGGGCGGTAACCAGCATAACGGAGTTGCTCTGCTGTGCAAGAAAGGTTTCTGCTTCCAAAACACGATCGAAGGAAACCGGACTAGTATCCCGGATTTTGGCGAGATGGTAGAGAAGCTGCTGTTGCTGGCTCTCCCCGCCTCGAGCAGGAAAAGCGACACGCTCCGTGCTCGATGTTAGCAGTCCAACCTGGGCACCTTTACGCAATATCGCCCTGATAACCGAGGCGGTAAAAGAAACGATCACTTCAAAGTGCGGATCTGGAGCACAATCCATTAAAAGAGTTACATCATGAGATTGCCTTTGTTCAAACTCCTTGGTCATAATATCATTTCGCCGAGCAGTCGCTTTCCAATTAATCCAGGAAAACCGGTCACCCGGCTGGTACTCTCGAACACCAGTTGCCATTGATGTATCTCGCTGGACTCGCTCCTTCGAGGCGGTCATCCCCTGGTCAAAATGGCGCGACACCGTCCGGTACACCAACTCCTGATACGCTGGATACACAAGAATTTTATTTTCATCCTTCAGGATTTTTTCTTTTTCGATTAATCCGAGCAAATCACCTGTCTTCAGCTTGATTCCTGTCAGGACATGTTCGCCCCTGGGCAGGTTCTCGATCGAGTAATGAAAGCTGAAAATCCGTTTAAATCCCGGAAATATCATTGTTTTCGCACTTTGCAAATCCTTGTTTCCAGCAAGCGTTTCTCCCGCCTGTTCTTCGGCGATTGCGAAAAACAGTGGGAATGGGATCTTTCTTCTAAGGGTAATGCTTGCCTTGAACTTCTCGCCAGCGTTGTAATCCTGTTTTGTGTACACTCTCTCCGCTTTTATCTCTTTCAAAGAGTACAAAGCTAGGCCAAAAGCATACAGCCCGAATGGTACAAAGCTATAAAACAGGAACCAGCTGACAAACCCCCCCTGAAACATCGCATACGAAAAGGTGAGCAAGAGCAGAAACAGCAAAACGATCCGCTTCCAAACTTCATTGACCTTTCGAAAAAATTTTTTCATATTATTTCACAAGCCTTTGGACCGGCACAGGAACGCGCGCCATTACTCTGTTGACGATATCCTCAGGCGTAATCCCTTCAAACCTTGCTTCAGATTTTAAAATGATCCGATGGGCAAAAACAGATGGAGCCAGGTACTGGACATCATCCGGAATAACATAGTCTCTGCCATAAATAAATGCATACGCCTGTGCCGCCTTCATCAAGGCTATCGATCCACGCGGGCTTACGCCAAGATAGACACTTGAATGGCTTCGTGTCCGGCCCGACAGTTCGACAATATATCGCTTAAGCGATTCGTCGACGACAACTTCCTTAATACTCTGTTGCAAGCCGCGTAATTCTTCAAGCGAAACGACCGGCTGTAAATCTTCGATCGGAAGACTGCGCTGCGCTCGGTTAAGCACTTCCATTTCCTCATTAGGTGCCGGGTAGCCCATTTTCATTTTAAGGAGAAACCGGTCCAGCTGTGCTTCTGGGAGTGGATAGGTACCCTCATAATCAATCGGATTCTGGGTAGCCATGACAAAGAATGGCTTGTCGAGAATATGCGTCACACCATCAACCGTGACGCTGTGCTCCTCCATTCCTTCCAGCAGAGCTGATTGAGTTTTTGGAGATGTCCTGTTGATCTCATCAGCCAAAATGATGTTTCCCAAAATCGGTCCCGGTCTGAACTCGAATTCCATTTCTTTCGGGTTATAGATGGAAACCCCTGTCACATCTGAAGGCAGCAGGTCAGGGGTAAACTGAATCCTTCTGAACTTGGCACTGACAGACTTCGCCAGTGCACGGACCATCATCGTCTTCCCAACACCTGGGACATCCTCTAAAAGCACATGTCCCCCGGCAAGCAGCGCAATCAGACTTAGCTCTGCCACGTTTCGTTTGCCTGTCATTACCTTATCGATATTTCCTAATATTCGATCAACCACAGGATTCATTTGGTCTCTCATTGAATTTCCCCCTTACATCTATTGAAAGTACGCAAATACGTTTATATTTTTCATCTGATTTAAGTCTATATTCGCTATTTTCTGTCAAAATCCTGTAAAATCTGAGATAAAAATTTTTACCACTTTGTGATAGACGAGAAATTCAACGAGAAAGTTTCATGAAAAGTGAAAAAGCACCATTCCTTCTATCTACTTAGCTTGCGACATTCGGAATTGCCCCCATGCCCTCCAGGATAATCCGCGCATCAGTGTTCAAATACGCCCCGATATCTCTCCGCAAAAACAGCAGCGAATGGTCCTTGACTATTCCCTTCATGCCTCGTAAATCAAATTTGGATGCATAGCTGTTTACAGCACCAATTACTGCCATGTCTTTCCTTGTCAACGGCTGTTGGCCGACTTCCATTCGCTTTGTCAAAAATTCAAGCAACTCTCTGGCATTAGACTTTAGATGGTTGCGATTCTCATTTAGAATTTCCATATTCTCTTCCATATACAATCTTGCAGCTGCAAAATCCAGTTCTTCGACACGATTGTTGATCCTGGCTATCAAATCCAAAACGTGCATCCTATTCTCCTCCTGATGGTAAAAATTCTGCTTATTATCTATATCGGACGACAACGCTACTACTGCATCATTTTTAACGAAGGCATGATTGGATATTTTTAAGTATTTAAAAACTTTTTTAAAAGAGGTATGATAGTGATTAAAATATATTTTCGTATAGGAAGGCATCATGCGAAAAGTACTTCATAAAGAAAGAGGTAATTATATGAATGCAGTATACCCAACATCGCCAAGCATGTCGAAAACAAAGACTCTTGTGATCAATGCTCTTTTTATCGCATTGACCCTTGTAGCAACTATGTTTATCAACATCAAACTTCCAATCATGGGCAACGGCGGGTTGATTCATCTTGGTAACGTCCCCCTGTTCATCGCAGCGTTTGTTTTTGGCAGAAAAACAGGAGCAATCGCAGGAGCGTTCGGCATGGGCCTGTTCGACCTTATCTCCGGCTGGGCAGTATGGGCTCCATTCACCTTCATTATCGTTGGTTTGATGGGTTATCTGGCAGGACTGATGGCTGAAAAAATGCCTGGCAAAAAGGTAATTGTCTATTCACTGGCAGTGATTGTCGCCATGCTGATCAAGATCGTTGGCTACTATTTTGCCGAAGTTGTCCTTTACGGCAACTGGATCCAGCCATTCGGCTCCATCCCAGGCAATATCATGCAAGTAGTCCTCGCTGGCCTGATAGTCATTCCACTTGCAGGAAGAATCAAAAAACTGTTTTAATCAAACGTTTGATTAACAGAGTTGGCAAAAAAGAATCCTCTATTACTATGTAAAATTAAAGACAAGTGAATGTATGTTTTTGTTATGACATCTTAACTAGTCTTTAATGTCATACATAATATAAAAATTAGTACATCACTTATATATTAGTGGTGTACTTTTTTATTTATTAGACCACTTAAATGACTTCATTTACTACTACAACTATGTTAAAGAAAATTATGGGAATACTACAACATTTTGTACTACAATAAATACAAGAACATACATTTCGAGAACATATATTCTTATAAAGGTGGTGTAAATAAAACGATGGTAACTCTATAACCTTTAAAAGTATATGAATAACTTAATTTAAATTATAGGGACTTTTGAGCCAGGAAAGATTAACAGCCTTTTTTTGAAATCCTTGTTAAACAAACGGTGCAGGTTAGTGGAAGAAGAAACTTATGATAGAGTATTTCCGACTATATATATAAAGGGGATATTACATTGGTTCAAAAGTTATTTTATGTTCTGATTGCATTAGCTTTATTTATGATTAGTGGATGTTCCAATGAAGGGGAAGCAACCATAGTAACAATTGATAGTATTGATGCCGAAGAAGTTTTAACATTGGACTCTGATGCTGATATTTTTCAGTATAATGGCGTTATCTACAAAACTAATATTGATTGGGTTGAAGAATTGTCTTTAACAAAAGATGTTCAAATCGGTGAAATAAAAACAAAAAATGATGCTAGTACAGATTTTAAAGATGAGATGTCGAATAAACTTCCTGTTGGTGCTAAGATTTTTTCCACCAAAGAAAGAGGAGATATTTTAATTGTTGAATCTGAAGGAGAAATCAAAAAATATCTTGTAATCGTTGAAGGGTAAACAAATCTTGTTGAACTAACGGGTACGTTGATCATGAAGGATTGGCGGCCTTTTTTGTTGAATTCCTTATTGAACAAATGATGCAGTTTACTCGAAGAGAAACCAATACCAAATTTAAACACGAAGGTTAGAAAATAAATCTACACTTTTAATAAACAATGAAAAAAGCATATATCCACTGTCTGTGGAAATATGCTTTTTTTCTGTGTACGACGCACTCTGAAGATATAGTGTGTCCCAAAGTGGATTTTAAAGATTTTTTTCAACAACAATTCATCTTTAGGTGGATCGATTTCCTGCTTGAGCCTTATTTCTTAAAGATAAATAAAGATGTAGATAAAAGTGGGGGGGATTGTTCTAAAGTCTAAAGGTAGAATACTAAACCAAAAATGAAGAACAGGGCTACAATTATGATTTTCCCAATTGACTTTCTTAATTCGATACCCATACCAATACATAAAATAGTAAAGACTATAAAGGCCAAATTATTTAGGTATTCTATTTTGGGTCCAAACTTATCCAAAATTAATACTAAAACTGCAACCACTGCTAACACTTTCCAAAACACCTTAAACCATTTGGACTCATTCTTAAGAGCCATTTTTATCACCTTGCCTATTAGAATTTTCCTAAATACTTTAATATTATGAATATTATATCATTATAGAATAATTCGATATATACTTTAAAAGTACCAAATAAATTCCAAAGGTGGGGGGTAACATGAAAAAGGTTTTAACAGTCGTTACATCAATTTCTACAGTTGGATTTGCATTGAGTGCCTCTGCGAAAGGTAAGCCAGTAATTGAACAACAGAAAGCGGAACCGAAAACTGTCAACAACACAGTTGTCACTGAGTATGAAAACGGTATAGCAATTTCTGAAACTACCATTACAGAAGGTGACATG
This sequence comes from Mesobacillus stamsii, assembly GCF_030814065.1. NCBI lineage: Bacteria > Bacillati > Bacillota > Bacilli > Caryophanales > Bacillaceae > Mesobacillus > Mesobacillus stamsii. Next base: position 35,778 of record NZ_JAUSUN010000025.1, on the reverse strand, counting down.
GAAATTGCTTCGGATAGTGATGTTGAATTATTATCTAGTGGGTTAGACCTCGAAGAAGGCCCAGCAATTGATGATCCACAGTATGCTTATGTAGACCCAGGAAGCATGAATTATTATTTTATTGATTCTTTTACTGGTTCGTCAACCTTTTTAGATAAGTTGTCAGAACGGTCAGCAAGGTTTGCAGCGGCTACTATTCCAGCTAAAAGTACTTGGGTAGCTGGAGCGTCATCAGCAACTTTTGAAACATTTTATAGCTTCGCACAAACCTATTCCGATCGCAACCGAGCCTATCACCATCCAAATAAATAATTTCACCCCAAACCCTCACAGGATCGGTTTTTTTGATAAGAACATAGAACCTGTCAAAATAACGATGGTTTCGTGACAACTTTTCGCTCTAAGCACCCAAACCTGTCAAAATAACGGGGCTTTCTTGACAACTTTCCGCTCCAAGCACCCAAACCTGTCAAAATAACAGGGCTTTCTTGACAACTTTCCGCTCTACACACCCACACCTGTCAAAATAAATAACGTCAGTTTCTAGTCTTGTCCAGCATTAGCACATAGCCCAAGGTAACCCGTTTGCCGCTAACTCCTCGAGACGCTCTTCGTCTTCGTGTCTATCACCAAAAAGGATTCGTTTCAGAATATTTGGCTCCATGCCTCGATTTTCCCGCAATTACAAAAAAGGGTAAACATATAAATTCTGATATTACAAAAAAGAATCCCCTATGGCTTGTTAGGGGATTCCTTTTTATGTATAGATCTTGGTTTTTTGTAGCAATTGCTTTATATCGCTTAGCAATATGCTCTTTATTTCTATTTTTTTACTATTTCTTAAACATTGATAATAGCCAGTTCCATTTACTGGTCCGGATTCCTTCTTCTAATCGCTTGTTAAAATTAATTTGAGCATTCCATTCATTCCTTTGTTCCTCGCGCATTTTCTGCAGCTGTTGTTGAAGGTATTCACTTCGCTCCCTTTCCTGATTCAGGAGTTCTTCATAATGGGCATTTTGCTGCTCCAAAATTCTCTCGATCTTCGCATTGGTTCTTTGTGCGGAATTTCCAATACTGGAACTAATCACATGATGATCTTGCTGAAGCTGTGATATATTTGTTTTCAGCAGGGCCATATCGTTCTTCAGCTGTATATTCATGTCGCGTGTTGCCGCTAATTCATTGACGACAAACAGCAATACCTCTTTTAACTGATTTGGATCCTGCGGTAGATTTTCAAATGTTTCGGAAAGAGCGATCTCCGTATCGCCCGCTCCATCCAGCATCTCTCTTTGCTTCGCAACTAGGTCTTTAGCTGTTTCATCCAGCGGTTTGTCTGTATCGCGTAGCGCTACGAGTGCGCGAACATCGGACTGCACGAAGATTCGGCGGTCACCATCCTTCAAAAACTCATAGCCATAGCGCTCCAGAATCTGCCCATACTTTCGGACAGTAGGTGTGGCAATGCCTATCTCCTCTGCCACTTCCTTCGTTGAGAATGCCTGTTCATTCGCTTGTATATCGTTTCGCATATCGCACGTGCACCTCCCGTTTCCCAATATGCTAAGAGTTCACCATAATTGAAATAGTCATATCGCTTATATTCCTATTCTAGCAGATAAACACCTATCTAACCTATCGTTCGACAGATTTTTTAAAAAAATAAGGATCTATCTCCAATGAGACAGATCCTTATTTTCATTATGCATGAGAAGGCTTGAATCTTTTTAGCCTTAATGCGTTCAGCAATACGGATACCGAGCTAAAGCTCATGGCTGCACCGGCGATCATTGGGTTCAGCAAAGGTCCGCCAAACAGGAACAAGATACCCATTGCGATCGGAATCCCGACAACGTTATACGCAAATGCCCAGAAAAGGTTTTGTTTTACGTTGCGGATGGTTTCTTTGCTTAGCTCAATAGCTGTAGGTACATCCATTAAATCACTTCTCATCAGGATGATATCTGCTGATTCCATCGCTACATCCGTTCCTGAGCCAATCGCAATCCCGATGTCAGCCTGGGCAAGTGCAGGAGCGTCATTGATGCCGTCTCCGACCATTGCTACCGTTCTGCCTTCATCCTGGAGCTTTTTGACCTCGTTTGCTTTGTCTTCCGGTAACACCTCGCTCAACACACGGTCGATTCCGACTTGTTTGGCGATTGCTTCCGCTGTGCGTTTGTTGTCGCCAGTGATCATCGCGACTTCTAAGCCCATTCTATGAAGCTTTTCTACCGCCTTTAGACTTGTTTCTTTTACCGTGTCAGCTACGGCAATGATTCCGGCGATTTTCTCGTCGATCGAGATATACATCGGAGTCTTGCCTTCGTTGGCAAACTGATCTGAGGTTTGGGACAAGTCCAGTAAATCGATACCGCGATCATCCATTAATTTGCGGTTACCAAGCAGCAGATTCTTACCATCAATGGTTACCTCAATTCCGTGTCCAACGATCGCGTTAAATCCTTCGGTTGTGGATAGGGTAAGACCTTTATCCTGCGCATCCCGGACAATCGCTTCCCCCAGAGGATGTTCAGAGCCCTTTTCAGCTGAGGCTGCAAGCGCGAGCAGTTCCTGCTCGGCAATGCCATTTGCTGTTACAATATCTGTCACAACCGGCCTACCTTCTGTGATCGTGCCTGTTTTATCAAACACAATCGTATTGACTTTGTGGGCAGTCTCAAGTGCTCCACCGCTTTTGATCAGCACACCATTCTCTGCCCCTTTTCCTGTACCGACCATGATGGCAGTAGGCGTCGCCAGCCCAAGTGCACATGGACATGCAATCACAAGAACTGAAATCGTAATTGTGAAGGCGAACAGACCTGACTGCCCTCCAAAGTACCAGGCAAGACCAGTGAGAATGGCAAGCGCAATGACGATTGGCACAAAAATCCCAGATATAATATCCGCCATTTTCGCAATCGGCGCTTTTGAGCCTTGTGCATCTTCAACTAGCTTAATAATTTGCGACAATGCTGTATCCTTACCAACCTTGGTTGCTTCATAGCGGATCGTACCCGTTTTATTGATGCTGGCACCGATAATAGAAGCACCAACAGATTTTTCAACCGGGATACTTTCACCCGTAAGCATCGCTTCATCGACAGAAGTCGTTCCTTCGACGACGATACCATCTACCGGCATCTTCTCCCCAGGTTTCACAATAACGATGTCGCCAACCTGCACTTCATCAACAGAGATGACTAATTCTTTTCCTTCTCTTAAAATCGTTGCCGTTTTCGGCGCAAGGCCCATTAGCTTCTTGATCGCCTCGGACGTTTTCCCCTTTGAAAGAGCCTCGAAATATTTTCCAAGCGTAATTAACGTTAAAATCACTGCCGCTGATTCATAATATAAATTGCCGGCGTAAGATTCATTGCCGAGAACAATCTTAATGGTCGCGAACAAGCTGTAAAGAAAGGCCGCGCTTGTTCCGAGGGCAACGAGCGAATCCATGTTAGGATGCCGCTTGATCAATGTTTTGAAGCCAACTGTAAAAAATGGTTTTCCTAAATAAAGCACCGGGATTGTCAGGATTAGCTGGGTAATCGCAAACGCAGCCGGGTTATGCATTGGGTCGATTATTTCGGGAAGCGGCATTCCAAGCATATGCCCCATTGAAACGAGCAGCAAAGGAATGGTAAACACGCCTGAAATCCAGAAGCGTCGCCACATTTCCTTAATATGCAGTTCCTTTTTCTCTCTGTCTGCATCAGCCGAGCTCTCCGCGTCAATATCCTCCTGTGCCTCATAACCGGCATCTGCAACTGCCTTTTTAATGTCGGCTACCGTAACGACGGTCGGATCGAATTGAATGACCATTTTTTCGGTTGCCATATTTACATTTGAATCTATTACTCCATCCAGTTTCCTTGTTGCTTTTTCAACCGACTGGACACAAGATAAACAGGTCATCCCATTAATGATAAAACTCTTTTTTACAACATCTGTGATCGCCTTATAACCGGCATCCTCTACAGCATTCTGGATGTCTTTAATTGTCAGTTCATTTTCATCAAAATGAACCTTTAATTTTTCAGTAGCAAGGTTCACATTTGCTTCCTGCATGCCAGGCAGTTTTTTCACAGCCTTTTCAACAGACTGCACACATGATGCACACGTCATGCCTTCAATCGTTAATGTTTTTTCTGTCATCCTATATCAGCCACCTTTTGGATGTGGATTCAGATTCATAGCCTGCTTCACGGACTGCCTCATTCATCGCATCAATTGTTTGCTTTGAATCATCGTATTTTACTTTCGCTGTGCCTTTTTTTAAATCGACCTTGGCTACTTCTACCCCTGGGAGCGAATTTAAAGCCTTTTCTACCTTTCCGACACAATGTCCGCAAGTCATCCCATTTACCTTCAATACTATTTTTTCCATTTATAAACACTCCTTTTTATGACAATCCATATTGTGATTTTCTTTACAATGACACTGGCCTGGTACACAATTGCAGATAATTGTTTCTACAGCATCCTTCTTCTTTGCCTGCAAAACCTCCTCAAGCATGGACAGATCGTCATAGCTCAGCGTCGCTTCTTTTATCAGATCGGCAATTGTTTTCCCTACCGCCGTATTGCAGATGTGATCGAAAAATCCAGCCTTTAGTGCCTGAAGGCTTTCCCTCTCACTGACAGCCGCCGAATAAATAAATTTGTTCCCTGTCGTCTCCGTATTCAGGGCGCCTTTTTTTACAAGCCGGCCAATAAAGGTTTTCGTTGTCGCAGGCTTCCAAGCTTTTTTTTCCTGCAACACTTGGATAATCTCCTTGCTGGTCGCTTTCGTACTCGTCCACACAACCCTCATTACTTCCCACTCTGAATCGGTTATTTCAAACCTTTCCTCTTTTTGCATGACAACACCTCGACGTTTACAATTGTAATCGATTTATGTTTATAGTTTACAACCGTAAACGTTTTTTGTCAACCCCATTGCTTGCACTTTGAAAAAAATCATTTTTCATTAAACTAAAACCCTATTTTCAAATACCTAAACTTAACTTGCCAATTCAGCCGAAAATTATTAGACCAAAAGCGCAAGCACCTAGGAGTCTATCCGACGGAGTGAAATCCACGTATAATAAAAAGGATGAATAGGAAGCATTTTCGCATCATTATACGCTAAAAAAATTCAGACAGACTCCTAGAGGGGCTAGGCGCTGGAGCCAGACAATTCTCGAAGTTAAGTTAATTTTTTCTTTTCTTTCAAAAAGGCTCTTCTCAAAGTGAGAAGAGCCTAATGTTTCTATTTCATGAAGAATAGAGAAAAAAACTATTTAATCGTATCTGGATGCCACTGATCATTAATTTGTTTAATTTCCATTAATTCGCATTTTGGTTTACGATCGTAAGTTAATAATCCGTTAATTTCTTGTTCTACATCTGTAAGTTGAGTATAACAATATCCAAATAAAATTTTGGAACTATAAACTGCTTCCATTATTCGCTTATAGTCGTCAAGAAAATCATTCGGATTCGTAACAGAAGTATAGCCCCATCCTTCGTCCTCACTTACCTTATAACCAATTCCCCCAAATTCCGTAAGAATAATTGGTTCTCCTTGGTGTTCAAAACCATTCGCATAAATTCCTCTTCTAGCTGGCATGGACGCAAGGACAGATTCCTTCGTGGATAAATCTAGCTTGAACTGTTCATATTTATTCGCATCTTCCTTTTGTCCGTGGTTGTAATTATGAATGGCACAAATATCTGTTTTTGTAAGCTCCCATCCATCGTTAGAAATGACCAATCGTGTTGGATCAATGGAATGAAGCAAATAATACATCGCTAATGAATGATGTTGCTGTTGTTTGTTTGCCCTTATATTTGGAACTCCCCAGCTTTCATTTAAAGGAACCCACGCGACAACAGATGGGTGGTTGTAATCCCGGTCGATGATTTCTAACCATTCCCTTGTCAACCGGGCGACCGCATCTTCATTGAACGAAGGGGACGCAGCGCATTCTCCCCATACGAGATACCCTAGTTGGTCAGCCCAATAAAGAAAGCGAGGGTCTTCCACTTTTTGATGTTTTCGACACCCGTTAAAGCCCATTTCCTTTGCTAATTCGATATCCTTTTTTAGCGCATCATCTGTCGGAGCTGTCAGCAGCCCTTTTGGCCAATATCCCTGATCAAGCACCAACTTTTGATAATACGGACGGTTATTCAGATAAACCATGCCATTTTCGATGTGTACTTTTCTCATCCCAAAATAGGATGTTACTTCGTCCAAAATTGTTCCATTCTGATGTAACCTTACTTTAACATCGAAGAGATTCGGATTCTCAGGCGACCAATTCCAGCCATAATGGTGGAATCCTGTACGGAATATTTTATGATTATATAGATCAAATGATCGTTTGTTATACGCTTCATAAATGGTTATCGAATCTTTAACGACCGTTTTCCCATCAAATTCGATTTCGAAATCTACTTCTTTCCCAACATGATCCCCAGAAACTTCAAATTCAACAATGACTGTTCCGTTGTCAAGATCTGGAGTAAACTTAAGTTTTTTAATATGATCATGGCTGATTGCTTCCAACCAAACAGTTTGCCAGATCCCGCTCGTTCGAGAATACCAGATTGAGTCGGGCTTTTCTTTCCAATATTGCTTGCCGCGTGGAATTGTTTCATCCTCAGAAGGGTCTTCTACCTTGACAGAAATAGTTTCGGTACCACCAGTTAAGTAGTCGGTAATATCGAAGGAAAAGGATGTATGTCCCCCCTCATGATATCCAACTAACTCTTCATTAACATATACCCAAGTCCGATAATCTACTGCTCCAAAGTGGAGGAAGATCTGCTTGCCCTTCCAAGTTCCTGAGGTTTCAAACTTTCTTTTATACCAAATAATATCATGGAAATTCTGATCATTTATGCCACTTAACTCAGATTGAAATGCAAATGGAACTTGAATTTGCTGAGGATATTCACTAATGTCTTTCTTGTACCATCTTTCTGCAGTACCTATATTTTTATCATCAAAAGCAAACGCCCAAACTCCATTTAAATTCAACCATTCATTGCGAACGAGTTGGGGTCTCGGATATTCTTGTCGATAACTCATTTGCCCTCACCTCTATAGATGTATATTTTTTGGGATTACTTCATGCCTAAATCTATTAAAAATGTCTTTATTTCGTACGGTTTGATTTCAAATCTCACCACTTCTCCATCCCTTTGTTTCCCAATTACTTGTTCCATTAGGTTGCACTCCTGCCAAGATTTCAATGAAAAATCCGTGCGAATTTCGACTGTTCTTCGACTGCCTGCAAAATCATGAACACGCAAAATAACTTGATCAAGATCTTCCGATTTTTTAACTGCATCTATCATGATCTGTTCATCGTTACTGTAAAATAGGGAGAATTGAGACTCCATTGGCCCTCCGTACGCATACGTTACCGGGTTATTTAACCACCATGCTTGTTGGACTGTATTTCCTTCTAACCAATCTCCTTTATGCGGAAGGAGGGAATAAATAAAAGTATGAGAACCTTGATCTTGTAAATAGTCTGGGTCGGTGGCCGATTTAATCAGCGTTAATCTTATGACATTATCCTTGATATCGTAGCCATATTTGCAATCATTTAATAAACTAATTCCATAGCCTCTTTCGCCCAAATCCGCCCATTGGTGGCCAACGGTTTCAAAACGCGCATAATCCCAGCTTGTGTTCCAATGGGTTGGCCGTTTAACGTTCCCAAATTGAACATCATAAGTTGCTTCTGTAGAACGGATTTCAACAGGGAATGCAACTTTTAACAATTGATGTTGCTCGTGCCACTCAACATCGGTATTAAAATCGATTCTTCGACTATCTGAATAAAGGATCATATCTTGTTTTACCGAAGAGTCCATATACTTCCATTCAAAACGAACTACAACACGCAAAGCGGTTGCCTCAAGAATCTGAACAGATGTTAAATCGATTATTTCCCGCATTTTTTCTTGATAGTAGATATCAATATCCCATGCATCAAACATCATTGGTTTATCTTCAAAAACCTGAAATACATTTCCCTTTTGCCCCTCAGACAACACTTCTCGATTGGTTTGAAGATCAAAAATGGTAGTCAATTGGCCTTTCCTATTCCAAGCAATTTTAAAATAAGGGGTTGTAATTTCAGATTCCTCAATGACAAACGGATTTATTATTTCTAGATTCGTGCTATTCTCGTCAAATGCAATTTTGGCAAAACCCATTGCCGGTATATTTTCTATTGCTACTAGCCATTGGTCACCTATCATCACTGATTTTAGCTTATTCCCATTCGCATCAAACCACGCACCTTGCTCATTATCCTTGACAGGTAGCTCTATAAGATCCTTACGGGCCCATGGGGACGAATTAAATATAGTATATCCATTTTTATCATCATTTGCCAAAATAGCATCTGCTGCTTTTGTCCAGCCTTCTCTACCAAGCTTTTCTGCTTCCTCATATTCCATCTCACTGTCTTCATACACTTCTCGAATAGAAGAACCCGGAATAATATCATGAAACTGATTTCGCAAGATGATTTTCCAGCCTTCCTGCAGTTCTTCTTGTGGATAGTGATACCACTTTTTATGAAAAATAGCGGAAAGAACACCAAGCCATTCTGTTTCACGATACATCAATTCAAGCTTTCGATTGATCCGTTTAATTTGTGCCTGGCTTGTGTAGGTGCCGCGATGATACTCCAAATAGAGTTCTCCATCCCATGTATGGACATACTGATCCGTTTGATCAACACGATCCTTTAGGTCTTTAAAGTACTCATCCGCTCTCCCTGTTTCCAACTTGGGCAAACCCGGCAACTGGTTCAGACGCCTGCGCATTTCCAGCATTTCGCGATTTACGCCGCCTCCCCCATCTCCCCATCCATATGTTAACAATAGCTCTTGATTTAAGGACTTATCTTGGTATTCATTCCAAATCCCCTGCACTCTCTCCAGATTAAAATCCCCGCTGTATGTACGATCGGGAGTGGTTACAAAATGAGCCACCACTTCAGAACCATCCATTCCTCTCCAAATAAAGGTATCATGGGGGATCCGGTTATACTGATTCCAACTGATTTTCGTGGTCATAAAGGTTTCGATACCTGATTTTCGCAAAATTTGTGGCAAAGCCCAACTGTAGCCGAAAACATCAGGAAGCCATAAATAGGTGCATTCCGTTCCAAACTCGTTCTTCAAGAATCGAGTTCCAAATAGTAGCTGTCGGACAAGTGATTCACCAGAAGTGACATTGCAATCTGCCTCAAGCCACATTCCTCCTCCAGCTTCCCATCGTCCTTCTTCTACCCGTTTTTTTATTTGTTCATAAATTTGAGGATAATCAGATTTAATGTAATCATATAACTGCGGTTGGGTTTGCAGAAAAATATATTCCGGATACTTTTCCATTAAGCGAAGGACAGTAGAAAAAGAACGCGCTGCTTTCTCACGTGTATGTTTCAAGCGCCAAAGCCACGCCACATCAATATGCGTATGACCAATACAGCGCAGTGTAACTGGATGGTGTTTATCGAAACGTTGCAGCTCAGAATAAAGGCTGCTCTGAGCCTGGGAAATAGAATCGTAAAAATGATCAGATCCGGGCTTAGCCCAATCGATTAGGCGAAAAGTCTTATCTAATGCCGTTAATAGCATAGTTCGATCTGGATTGTTTTTATCAAAACTCTTCACTGTTTCTATGACTGCTTTTGCGGTGAAAAATAAATCATCTGTTGCCGGATCTAGGATCGCAAGTTCAGCCTGCTTGATTTTATGTTCCTGCTGCTTTGGAACCCCGCCACCAGAAAGGCCGGACCATAATCGAAAGGTCATTTCCAATACTGTTCCAGCCGTTTCACTCGGAAAAAACACTTCTTCATGATTCGAGTCTACACCCTGATAGGGAGAATCATTCAAAAAAAGCATCGACTCAAATCCGGTATTGTTTCCTCCTCCAGTTCTTCCAAAGTTAAATCGACCGACGATTTCGTGTTCTTTCCAATAATCAGGAATCTTAATTTTTGTTTGGAGCCATATGTAGACATCACTACCTGTCCAATATTCTCCGACACCTATCATATCCGATTCATCTGTAAGTATTGGAGGAGGAGTTGCTATTTTTCCTTCGTTATCCACTAAATAATGAAAAGACGGAATGGAAATTTTCTCTTTATAGCGAAATTCGGACAACTCGTCTATGCGGGCTTCCAGTTTTTGCTCCTTCCAAAACATTGTCATTTTTTCACTTTCCTTTCCTAAATTTCCGTTTTACTAAATACCTTCAGTTACCAAGGATTTTTTAAATTACTTCCAGCTCATTCTTATCAGCCATTTTTGGATAAGGATTGTGAGGCTCAGCTTGATACCAATAGGCAACAGATGCTATATCGTCCTGCAATGGCAGATATCTTCCTTCAGATCGCCATCCAAGTGCCTGAATGGTTACCTTTAAATTTTGCTCAAACCTTATTGGGTCCATGATATGCCATCTGTACATTCCAAATCTTTGTTGAGCCTGATATAAACCATCCGGCTTAATAACCTGATGCATGCCAAGATAGGGTGTAGAATATGGGCAGTATTGCCCTTTTGGCTGTTCCCAGTTCCATGCGCCGCCAAAGTAGTCCTCTGTTCCAGTCCCGCAGATGGTAGGAAACTCCTCATCCCCGTCCAAATAAAACTTCACTTCTCCCTCACCCCACCAGTCATTACTGTTGACCTGCCAGGCGATGTATGTTCCTACATAATGACCATGTCCCTTAACGCCCTCAACAATAGTATGAACGTCCTTGTATTTTAGCGGGTTGCTTCTGTTCCATTGTGCGTGGAAGTAAGCCACATCATTTGGGACATCGGTAATCGTATAATCCACTTGATAATAGAGATAGTAATCCTCATTCGAAATGTTTTCCATTGTTATTTTTGCAGACTTCCTGAATGGCATTTCCCAATAACTATTAAACCCACCAGCTGGGTTTACAGAGATTGGGATGGAATTCACATTTACCCTTTCAGTCCAGCCATTGCAAAAGAAATCTCCTAAAGGTACTTCTACGGATGGAAATTCCTCTCCATCCCAGTACATACGCAAAATCATCCTTCGCCACGAATCTGGATGACAGGTTAGCCAAATATGCTGGATGGCACCTTGTTCCTGTATATCTGCGACCACATGAGTAGAGTTTTGCTTAACCAATACAGAAGGAGAAACCTTCCATCCCTGTCCCAGTTCCCGTGATGGTCCAGATCCCGTCCCTTCAGTAGCCATGCCGCCCTTTCCCTTTGCCCCTGTATAATTTTCTGGACTGATTGACCTAGTTTTTGCTTTAGATAGTCTCGATAACTGGCCAAGTCCCATTCCTAAACCATTAAACATACTGAATTTCCTCCCTTTCCACAGTTATTATTTTCATTCTCTGTTTGCAGCTTTTATCGGTTTGTTTTTTGCCAAAACAATGACTGCGCCAGTCATTAACAAGGCTACGCTGATAAAGTCAGATAAAAAGTAACAAATAACTGCTAATCCAATCCAGTAAAGCGGAAGCTTATATTGAATCGTTTCATCCTTTAAGATCTTTTTTGCAAAAAGAATGTTCAAACTTCCTATGAGGATAAAAAACAGTCCATACGTAACAGTGTAGGTGAATAAACTGTCAAAGAGGGATTCCATGCCCTTTCGTTCTGCAAATTGCAGATTACCTAAACTTGCTTCCACACCCTGTTTTTTGATATAAGTTGCGTAAAAGAACATGGTAATAAACCCTGTTACTATTTGCCAGCCACTTGCTACATAAATAATGTATCGTTCAAACGATCTGCTCATTTCCATCCCCCTAACCCAACTTTGGGCGCTTTACCCTTTTACACCGGAAGATAATGACATAGATTGCATGAAATATCTTTGTGCAAACAAATAAAGCAGGAAGGTTGGTACGAGAGCAATCAATGCACCTGCAGTTCCGATCCCCGGATAAGTCAAATATTGCCCCTGCAGCAATTGGAGTCCTGGCGTAATCGGAAGTTTGTCAATATCATTCAGTACAATAGACGGCCAAAGGAAGTCGTTCCAGGCCCCTGTAAAACTAAATAATGCTACAACCGTTAGAACTGGCTTTAAAAGCGGCAGGATAATATGCCAAAAAATTTGAAACTCACTAGCACCATCAATTCGTGCTGATTCATCAAATGTTTTTGGTATGCCGAGAACAAACTGGCGAACAAGAAAAATATTAAAGACACCGGCTGCCCCTGGCACAATGACGGCTAAGAAGTTGTTCACCCAGCCAAGCTTATCCATAATGCCATATAACGGGATCAAGTTAACGATGCCCGGAAACATCATCGATGCTAATAACATTCCAAATAGTAAATCGCGACCCTTAAATTCAAGCCTTGTATACCCATAGGACGCCAGAGATACAACCACCAGTACAAGAATCGTATGCCCGACAGAAATAATCAAGGAATTAGTAAACCATTTCACAATCGGAGTTGATTGATTGTTAAATAGCAGCTCAGCATAATTGCTTATGGACCAATGAATTGGCAGAAACGTAGCCCCTGCTGCAGTAATTTCTTCTTCCGACTTAAATGAGGTAAAGATACCCCAAAGGATTGGAAATGCCCATAAAATTGCCATAATGATGAGAAACACGAAAGCCACTATTTTTGAAGTGCTATTTTGCTTCATAATGCCACCCCTAATCACGATCCCTTAATAGGAAGAATTGGATTGCCGAAACAATCATAATACAAATACCAAGCATGACAGCCATCGCCGATGAAATACCCGCAATCGACATTCCAGAACCAAATGCATTTCTTTGAATATACATCAATAATACTTCGGTTGAGTTGTTGGGACCACCGCCTGTAAGCATCAACGGCTGACCGTAGACGTTAAACTGGGCAATTGTCGTCATAACGGTTGTAAAAAGAATTTGATATTTTATGCTCGGAAGTGTTACTCGGAAAAATTTGTTGAAAATGCCTGCTCCATCAAGTTCTGCTGCTTCAATGAGATCTTTTGGCACTCCATTTAACGCCGCCAAATAGATAACCATATTCCCGCCAATCGTCCACCAAATCGTTACTAGCACGAGTGAGATCCATGCATATGGCTGATTATCCAACATGTTTGTGGAAATGCCAAAATAGTTCTCCAGTGGTCCATACGTTACGCTTAACAAAAAGTTCCAAACAATCATGACTGCAGATATAGCAAATAGGGAAGGCAGATAAAACAGAGACTGGAACAGCCTGTTTAATCTGGGCTTCACAGAAAGGGCGGTTGCAATTAATAATGGGACAATAATGCTGAACGGTACGGAAATGAGAACAAAAATAAACGTGTTCTTCATCCCTGTATAAAACTGATCATAGAAGCTGGAGTTTTCATCGAATAATATGGTACGGAAGTTATCCATCCCTACAAATTCAGGTGAAGTGAATAAATTCCATTTCGTAAATGAAATATAGATTCCGAATATCGATGGAGCTAGAAAAAAAATGAGAAATAAAAGTAAATGTGGACCGACGAATAAAATGGGCCACAAATTTGGTTTTTTCCGCTTTTTTGTTTGGGGTTTATCAGTGATTGCTTCCATTAGTTTTCACCTCATTTTTAAGAAAAGCACAGGCACGTTTATGTGCCTAATACTAAGATTGTGGAAAGAAAAGGAGGAGAAACAGGTTCCTCCTCCCCATGTTAAGCTTGTTATTGAGCCATTTTGTCATTGACTGTTTGCTGAATTTTTTTCAACTGTTCTTTGATATCTGCTTTGCCCTGGATCATATCCCAAATACCAGCATCGATTTCTCCAAACACATAAGAGCTGCCTGGATCTGTGACAATGGTAACTGCTTCACGTGCCTTATCTGTTTTTAACAAGAAGGATTGTGGCATTTTAGTATATTCTTCATTGTCCAACATAGCTAAAGATGTTGGATTCGCACCCGATTTAATCCACTCAGTTTGGTTTCCTTGCAGCCACTCAAGGAATTTAACCGTACTCTTGATTTTCGCTTCGGACCGTTCTTTGCTGACGAACATGGCAAACTGGTCTGCACCTGAACCTTGAATGATCTTTCCAGCATCCCATTGCGGTGTGAACGTCTGAGCCCATTTAAAGTTTGTAATTTTGTTCATTTGCGACAGCATCCAAGTACCTTCTGGTAAGAAAATGACTTTTCCATTATTGAATAATTTGTTCATGTCCTCGCCTTTTTTATTCATATAACCAAGGTCATGAAGTTTTTTGAATTCTTCTATTGTCTTTACAGCTGTTTCATTATCGATGGTTGGTTTTTCTCCATCAGAGAATTTGCCGCCCATTTGCAGATAAAGATTGTTAAAGTTCTGCATTCCCCAAGTGAAACCATAAGCATAAATTCCATCTGCTTTAGCTGCAGCCCCCGCTTTTTCGACCTCTTCATACGTGATGATATTGTCATCTGCTGCACCTGGCACATACTTATCTACTAAATCTTTATTGTAGTACATTACCCAGCTACCCATTGTTGCAGGTACACCGTATTGCTTGCCTTCTACTGTTCCAACCTGCCAAGCTTCTTTGAGATAGTTGTCGCCCTTTACTTCAGTGCCATCAATGAATGTATCCCACGGTTCCAGCATTCCTTGTGCGTGATAGGTGGACACTGCTTCTGAAGCTATGAGTGCGATATCCGGTACCCCTTTCCCTGAACGAGTAACAGTTGCTAATTTATTTCCTAATACCGCACCTTCCATAGAAACAATTTTAACTTTGTAATCAGGGTTTGTTGCATTATAGCGGTCGATGTCCTTTTTGATCAAGTCGCCATCCGGACCAGTCGTACCACTCCAAAGCAGGATTTCTTTCTTTTCATTATTGCTGTCCCCACCTGAATTTTGGTCGCCACCGCTATTGCAAGCGCTTAATATTAATGATGCACTAAGCATTAAAGCAGATAAAATTTTCGTCTTCTTCTTCATTACTTATTCCCCCCTAAGCTTATTTCCCTCTCTGAATGAGAAGGACCATCAATTTTTAATTTCCCACCATCAAAATAGAGTCGGTCTATATTCATTTGCCTATCTCCACTTGGAGCTTCCGGATCAGTATGAGTGTGGTAGACGGTGTAAAGAGTTTTTCCATCAAGCCCCACCGTCACACTATTATGACCCGGCCCGGAAATCCCGTTTTCCAGATCCTTTGACAAAATCGGATTTTCGTCTGATTTTTTAAAAGGACCCATTGGGCTATCCGAAACTGCATAACCAACTCCATAATCAGAACTTGCATAGAAGTTAGCCGAATACATGAGATAATATTTATGATCATTTTTTATTACAAACGGTCCTTCATTCCATTGATACTCTCCGCCAAGCCCTTCCCAATCCTGGTCCGGTTCGAGCAGCAGCTTGGGTTCACCTGTCAACTCCGTAAGGTCTTCCGTCATTTTCTGAACAAAAATCTGGCTGACATGCTTTCCGTTTATGATATTTTCGTAATTGTCCTTTACATAATAGAAATACGGAGTTCCATCCTCTTCAAAAAAAATATGGCCATCAATATAAGAGCCTTCTTGCTGAACAATTTCCGTACTTACATCTTTAAAAGGTCCTAAAGGGTCTTTGCTTTTAGCTATAGAAATCTGCAAATGGCCGTCTGCATTTCGTGCACTATAGGTCATAAAAAATTCGCCATTGTGCATTACTACTTCCGGAGCCCAAAAGTCCCCTGTCGCCCACTGGTTCGGTTGTTCATAACTGTCGAAAACGAGACCCTTGTCTTCCCAATCCACCAGGTTAGAAGACTGCCAAGCCCTAAATCCAATGGTTGCTGCCGAGGTAGCATACATATAATACGTATCCTTGTCCTTTAATACAAAGGGATCGCCTATATTCGTTATCCCACCGACTGGATTTGTATATTTGACTGTTCTTTCAGTTTTCATAAATAGTACTCCTTTTATTCCAGCCACCAAACTGAGGACCACAATAATCGCAACAATGAATTTCAGCTTGTTTCTAGATAAAACATTCCCCACCCCCCTCTTTAAAATTCCTACCTTTATATATAATCTCTATTGAATAGAAATGGCAGGCAGCTTAAAATTCCAACTTTATTACAAGGTCTTTTTCATAATTTCCAAACTTTTTGCCAAACAAGTTAACGCCGCCATCATTTTGAGCAGACTCCTTAACACCAATTCTCACGGTTATAAACGGTTCTTGTTCTACATGGAGGTCTTTCAAGGTCACTTGAGAAATCAATCGCCCATCAATGTAAGAGCCATTGCCATTTACTTTCCATGTTTTCAACAGCCCAAACTGGGTATTTTCATTTCCCCACCAGGAAGGTGTCAATACCCCTCGCTCTCCCCCAAAGTCACCAGGGCTGGTCCATGTGCCAATGTCCACTCCATTAACCCAAAGTGTAATGTCCGATGGCCAATTCAAATTAAACAATGGTGCCTCCGAACAAATTTCCATCGACAGCTCAAAATTTTTCATTTTGGCTCCATGAGGTCCTTTATTCGGGAATCGATATTCAACATACCCTTTTCGAAACCAAATCAGTTGAGCGTTGATTCTTTCGGGTTCAAGAAAAGACTTAGGATCGTCAAACTCGCCAATAATACTCGTATCACTAACAATTCCACAAGTAGGAGAAACTTTGAAATCAAAATAGTGACCAATCGGCATCGGTATCAATACAAAATTGTCTCCTTTTTCTTGTTCCACCTTTTTCGTTTCCAGTATGATACGGCTATATAAAGCGACACATAATTTCTGTGTACCTCTTGTTCCTGGGATCATTTCCGTCTTAATCAAATTTGCATCTTCTAATTTCTTAATATTTACAGCAGCTGTAGAAGGTGGAATATGAAACATTTCCGCTATTTCGATTACATTCATTGGCTGTTCCAATAATTGCTTGAAAATCGCCACTCTCAAATCGGATGTGAGCGCTTTCGCTATTTCAACAAAATTATCTAGCTCTGCTATTAACACGCGGTTAGCTATCTCTGGTTTTGAACGATCCACTAAAATCTCTGGCATATATCCTCCTTTCCAACAACTTTATTTGTTTTAAATAACTTTAAGTAAATGATAGCACTTACATTTCTATTTGTATAGTATTTTAAACAACTATTTTTGTTTGTTATACGTAAAAATAATGTTTTTCCGCTTAAAATATTCCTTTACTTTAAGTTCTATCTAAATGTCTTTGGAAGTGGATAGATAATTGTGGGTTTATGATAGAAAATTTACTATATGCACAAACTGAAGGTATCTTCTTTCTAAACATTAGGAAATATTATTGATTTTGATAGATTTACATTTTCAATTATCAAAAAAGGCTCTTCTCAAAGTGAGAAGAGCCTAATGTTTCTATTTGGCGATAAAGTTAGCAGGAAGGATAGATAAAAACTATTTTTGTATGAAAATAGAAATTCATTTTCATTGTAGATGGTGGCTACAATTCATAGCCATGGTGGTTTCTTATTCTTTTAAAAAAGAGATTAGCATGCCCTTTGATCTTTTAATGGCTATTCCATCACTTTATCATTCATCCGTTCAACCCATTGATGAAGAAGGTTATTATACCTGGTCAAGTTTTTGTGTATTTTAATGGCTACTTCTTCATTATAGGTGTGGACAGTCAAATTGCGATCATTTACCATTTCCAGTGCTAGAATGGCTTCTTCGTCCTTGAACAAGTGTACCTCCCTGCACCTGCGAATGACTCCCTTCGGAGAGCCTTCATCCACCCCTTCTATGTCATACAAATATTGTTTAGCCGCTTTCCAACTAGCCTCGAAAGAAAATTCAAATCGTTGAATCGCTGCATCACGTTCTACATCATTCGGATTTTTAAGGTTAGCTAGCTTTTCAAAGGCAGCCAACGCTTTTTCTGCTGCGTCTAATCGTTGGCGTAATCTTTCCATAAAATCCCCTCCTCTTTCACTACTTGGACTAGCGCCTGTTTGGCATTATATAAATCCACCACATCTACCTTGTAAGGAATAGTAGATTCTTCGATTTGTTCGATAATTTTATTCCATTTAAAAGGAGAGAGCGGGAGGTCGGATTCTATAGCGATATCGATATCCGAACTATGTTTTTCTTCCTGTCGGGCCCAAGAACCAAATAAGTAAACACGCACATTTTCCATAACGAGTTGTTCATCCAAAATCGATTTAAGCTGTTCTAAAATTCGCTCCCGTAAATCTGCAGGACAACCCATAATATCCCTACCTTTTTTGTCCCATTATAGCATATACACATTTTCTCTTTTATTAATTTCTCTTCTCCACTTGCCCCAATCAGCAATTTAATCATTCCCAGTTTACTGGATTCCGTTACCAAAATGTTAGCTAAAATGATATTGCTGACAGCTATACATATTTTTATTAGGAATAGGTTTCTTCCATTTTGCGGACTAGATGTTAATAAGATTTTGGTGTTTCTTTGTCTGAAAAAGAAGAACCGCCTATTTTGCTATCTAAGAAACGAATAAGCTCCATGAAGTATTTAACCAACCAAAAAGAAAATGTAAGAACTGAAATGCTATAAAAACTATTCCAGCCCTTATTGTATTCAACCAAATCTGTATTTTTCTCAAGCCAGCCCTCAAAAAATGCCATTGGTCCACTAAAAAGAAAAACGCTTAGCATAGAGTATAGTGGCTTCATCTTATAGGTAAATTGGTTATAGATTACACACGATAGAGGAAACAGGATATATAAAAATACAATATTAGAATCAAACAGTTTAGGCATGTAGCGAGTAGGATACTTTATATATTTTTTCTTTATGGCTGGACCATCGAATAGTGTAGAAACTAATGTTTTAATAAAAAAAATTAGGAACCAATCCTTTAATTCCCCTTTTTTTCTGAGTAAAAAAATTATACTGCCGCCTATTCCGAATAGTGTTAATAAGTGCAATATAGTTCTATCTTTCATATGCTAGACACCTCCACTTATAAGGTGTCCATGCTTGAATAAAAATATGATATATACATTTATCCGAGTTAATTAACCAAAACCAAGTATGGCATAGTCTCCCAACTCGAACTTACCGTACTCATTGTTACTATTTCCTCCAAAGAACGGATTCTTTATTTAACAACACGCGCCTACTATATGTTTGGGCTTCTGCTATGACTGCTTCCATGATTCCAGAATGATTTGCTAATAATCGCAGAATTCCCCCTTGATCAGGTAATCCTGATAATCCTAAATGAACATCAGGAAAATTTCCAATAAGGTGAGAATAAAGCTTATCTAAAAACTTCTTATTCACCTGCTCATGAATAAGAATGAATGTACCTATATGGGTAGATCCTTCCATTTGCATAATTCCGTTCATTTGATGATCCGGTTCTAAAAAAAGATGATCAAATAACACGAGCTGTCCATCTCTATAAATCCTAAGTTTAGATCGAATCCATTCATATTTAAAAAAACTCCCATCTTTTGCCCAGCCAGGAGTAATGATATCGCTATAAAAAAAACAGGAATCACGTTCCATTTCAACCTCAGTTTCTTGTATAAATCGAGCGTCTTCATACGCAATCAAAGAATCCGGAATGTACTCCAGTACACTTCCAAATCCCAATTTTATTTTTGTTTGCTGACGTACAGGTTCTGTAGGAGTTTTATAAACCTTCGTTGACGATTGTGTAGTAACTAGGAGATGCGCACTGTCATCTACCTGTATTTGAGTGAAATAAGAATCTCCATTAACATACCCTCCGCCAACATGAATGAGATAGATAGAAGGTGAATGTTCTTCTAGGTAGATTGGACGTGCTATTTTTAAGGCGCCCTGATAATAGCACGATGAGATAATCGTTTTATCATTCTTTTTTGAGGCGAAAAGATCTAACACTCCTGTGTAGCTCATGAACCTAATCCCATTAATAATGCATTCCTTTTCATCCAATCAACGACCTTATCTAGACCAGTTCCATCCTTCAAATTCGTGAATATATATGCCTTTTCCCCTCTTGCTGCAATGGTATCTCTTTCCATAATCTCTAAACTCGCCCCCACATATGGCGCTAAATCAATCTTATTTATAATAAATAAATCTGATTTAATCATCCCCTGCCCTCCTTTTCTAGGAATTTTTTCTCCTTGGGCAACATCTATGATATATATGGAAAAGTCGACCAATTCCGGGCTAAACGTAGCAGCTAAATTATCACCACCACTTTCCACAAAAATCAATTCTAAATCTCGATGAAGTTCTATTAGCTCATCAATGGCCGCAAAGTTCATAGAAGCATCTTCACGAATAGCAGTATGAGGGCATCCTCCAGTTTCCACACCAATCACACGATCCTCAGGCAGTACTCCATTTTTAATTAAAAAATTTGCATCCTCTTTTGTATAAATATCATTTGTAACAACCGCCATACTCAGCTCTTTGTTCAAAGCTCTTGTTAATTTTTCGACTAGCATTGTTTTGCCGGCCCCAACAGGACCGCCAACTCCAATTCGTATCGGTTCCATCTTCATCTCTCCTCATAAGGCTCAATTAAGACATAAACAATCGTACAGATAGCCTCACATGACGCATTTGCGCAATTTCCAAACCCGGACTTACCGCACCTAAATCCTCCTTTGTTAGCTTCATAATTCTATTTTTGGCCTCGTGAATCTTTGCCTGCATTTCGACCAATAGCTTTTGACCATCTGTTTGACCTAGCGGCACGCCTCGAACTGCATTTTGAATAAGTGATGACACAGAGGAAAATAGGTATGCTGATAGAATTTTTTCCTTATCCATCTGCAAGTGATGTGCAACAAACGCAAACACAAGTGCCGAATGACCGTAGCCCTGTTTATTTTTTATAAAATGAAGATACTCCCCTAAGGTAGTTGAAGAGTATAATTCCATACACAACTTCGCCATTCGTTCTCCAATCCTGCGATTACCCTCCCTTGTTTCCATCGCAAGACTCGACACATACAATAGACGATCAATCTCGAGGAGCTCATTCATACCTCTGCTTGATTCCAATATTTCACAGGATAGTCTACAAGCAAGTCCATCTGAGAAGACTAATTGGTTATCAACAAAGGCAGAAATGGCCGTTTTAAGGCTTTCCTTATCGACAATAACTTGTTCTTGGATATATGTTTCTAATCCAAATGAGTGCGAAAATGCCCCAGAAGGAAAATTAGAATCACATAATTGGAGCAAAGGAAGTAACTCATTATCCATGACTATGCCCTATAGGACGAAACGCATGACCCACTTTTCTATTTTCTCGTTTAAAAGGCACCTTTACCTGTTTAAGCAATTCCTCGACAAGGTAATCATACTGAACCAACATTTCATTCCCTTTAAATTGGGCTGGAAGATGGCGATTTCCTAACTGATGCGCAATATCACCCATCTGTCCAATCGAAGTTGGCATGATTACTAACACATCCTCCTCTTTCACCGAAATAACATTCATATTTTTTTCATCCATATGAAGAATATCACCATCAACCAAATCTTTATGATCCTTTAGACGAATTCCAATTTCTCTCCCATGGTCTGTACTAACCGGCAGGATTCTTTTGACCAATAAATCACTTTCCAAATAAACACGTTCAACATGCGGAGTTCTTTTTTCCATCGTCGAGAGATTCCCTATCACTTTTTCAATTATCATAACATCCACCTCAAAATAAGAAATAACGCTGGGCCATTGGAACAACTTCAGCTGGTTCACATGTAATCAATTCCCCCTCCACACGAACTTCGTATGTTTGCGGATCAACTTCGATATTTGGTGTTGCATCATTAAATATCATTGATTTTTTTGATATATTCCGGGTTCCCGAAACACACTTGATTTCTTTTTGAAGTCCTAACTTCGTATGAATGCCATTTTCATATGCAGCCTTAGAAACGAAAGTTATCGATGTTCGATATTTCAATTTTCCATGACTTGCAAACATTGGGCGATATAAGACAGGCTGAGGAGTAGGAATACTCGCATTTGGATCACCCATTATACTATGAGCAATCATCCCACCTTTTAGAATAAGATCTGGTTTCACTCCAAAAAATGCTGGGTCCCACAAAACTAAATCAGCAAATTTCCCCACCTCCACAGATCCCACATATTCCGAAATACCATGTACAATTGCTGGGTTAATGGTGTATTTGGCAATATATCTTTTGATCCGAAAGTTATCTCCTACTGAGAGGTCCTCTTGCAGCTTGCCTCGTTGCTTCTTCATTTTATCGGCTGTTTGCCATGTGCGGGAAATCACCTCCCCTACACGTCCCATTGCCTGCGAGTCCGAAGAAATCATACTGAACACACCTAGGTCATGTAAAATATCTTCAGCTGCAATTGTTTCCTTTCTAATTCTTGAATCCGCAAAAGCAACGTCCTCCGGAACACTCGGATCCAAGTGATGACAAACCATAAGCATATCTAGATGTTCTTCCAGTGTGTTTACTGTAAATGGACGAGTTGGATTTGTAGAGGAAGGAAGAATATTAGAATATCCAGCTGCTTTAATAATATCTGGAGCATGCCCACCTCCAGCGCCTTCCGTATGAAAAGTATGGATAACCCTGCCATCGATAGCAGCTAAGGTATCTTCCACAAACCCTCCTTCATTTAAAGTGTCTGTGTGGATAGCAACTTGAATATCAAACTGATCCGCTACTTTTAAACTAGTATCAATCGTCGCAGCAGTTGTTCCCCAATCTTCATGAAGCTTTAATCCAATAGCTCCTGCTTCTACCTGTTCAATAAGAGGTTTTTCATCTGAAGAATTTCCCTTTCCGAAAAATCCAAGATTCATCGGATATTCTTCTGCAGCAAGAAGCATTCCATGAATATTCCATGGTCCCGGTGTACAAGTTGTTGCATTTGTTCCTGTTGCAGGACCTGTACCCCCACCTAACATTGTCGTAATCCCAGAGGAAAGGGCAGTCTCAATCTGCCCGGGAGATATGAAATGAATATGAGCATCAATCCCACCCGCAGTTACTATTTTTCCCTCTGCAGCAATTACTTCTGTAGAAGCACCAATAACAATATCAACATTGTCCATCAATAGTGGGTTTCCCGCTTTTCCAATAGCAGTAATATAACCATCCTTCACCCCAATATCAGCTTTATAAATGCCTGTATAATCGAGAATAATAGCATTGGTGAAAACTAAGTCGACACTCTCAGCTCTAGTCGCTAAGGGATGCTGCCCCATTCCATCTCGGATAACCTTGCCACCGCCAAACTTCACTTCGTCTCCATAGGTTGTATAATCTTTTTCAATCTCAATAAATAGTTCGGTATCTGCCAAACGGACGGCATCTCCAACTGTTGGACCAAACATATCAGCATACTGCTTTCTCGGCATTTTAAAGCTCATTAATCAACCACCTTTCCTACCGGACCATTTGTTTTGTTATTTAAACCGTAGACCATTTGTTCGCCTGAAAATGGAACAAGTTCTACTTCCTTTTGAACTCCAGGCTCAAAACGTACAGCAGTACCAGCAGGAATATTAATGTGCATTCCAAAGGCTTGTTCCCGGTCAAAGTGTAAACCTGAATTGACTTCAAGGAAATGAAAATGCGACCCTATTTGAATCGGTCGGTCTCCTCTATTGAGAACTTGAATCTTCTTCGCTTGTTTATTTTCGTTGCATACAATCATTTCTTTTTTCAACACATACTCACCAGGAATCATTGCCTACTCCTCCTTTTATTAACGAATTGGGTCATGCACCGTCACAAGCTTTGTCCCATCCGGAAAAGTTGCCTCCACCTGAATATCATGAATCATCTCAGGAACACCCTCCATTACATCTTCCCTTGATAATATTGTGGCACCGAACTGCATTAACTGAGCTACCGTCTTTCCATCCCGCGCACCTTCAAGGACTTCATATGTAATAATAGCAATAGCCTCTGGATAATTAAGCTTCAACCCTCGTTTTTGCCTACGCCGTGCTAAGTCAGCTGCTACAACGATCATTAATTTCTCCATTTCCCGCGAAGTAAGCTTCATTTATTTCACCCCTTCATTCAATATAACCCAATTAGCACATCGTTTAATATTCGATGTAAGATTACCTTACATAAAAATATTTTAAAAAATGAAAAAATAGATACGTTAGGACAAGTAGGGCCGGTTTTCAACACTCCTTTCCCGGATAATTGGACCATCACAAAAAGAAAAAGAAGCCTCCCAAAAGTTCAGTGAACTTTTGAAAAGCCTCTATAAAAACATCCATATTAGCAAACCACTCTCTTACTACAAAACCAAATCCTATCAAGGGTTCTAGGGCATTATGGTGTAGTGTTGCCCAATGATTAACAGATAGATTGGAATACTATAGCAAAAATGAATCGATCAGGTTTTTTAGAGGTACAACCTTTAAGATTAACTCATTTTCAAGTTAGAAGAAGCTTCCCGAAAATTCCAGTCATCTTTTTGTTACACTCTTTTAATACCTTCTAAATTAAAATAAACATTTTTTGCCCTAAAGGGAGCAGGACTTGTATATTGTAATTTAAATCTGTCAAAATCACTTATTCGCTTAGAATGATAATAAGGATGAGTAAACGATAATTTTTCATTTCTAAGCCAACTTGGTACTTCAATAGAATAAATTTGCAAATAATAATCTATCAAGGCTGATACTTTAGTTAAGTATGTTAACTCAGTATCATTACATAATTCTAAATCTATTGGATTGATAAGACTCTCAATAAACTCCATATCCTTTGTTCTTAGGATTTCTAATAATTGATTTAAACTTGTATCTTCATCAGGATACTCGAATAATGAAAGTAAATACTTATTCCCAATCATATCCTAAATCCTTTCCTAAATATTTTATAAAATTTATTTGTCTCTCGCCGATTAGAGTTAGCGGTATATAATTATTAAAAATAGTTAAAAGTTCATTTTTAGTAGTAATACCTAAATCTTTACATAGTAAAAAGGCATCAACAAAATCCTTAGCAGGTTCTGGTCTAGCTGCTAATATTTTCATTGCTAACAATTGTTCTGCCCTAGGTTTTAAAATTTTTAAGTTGGAATATACCTTATAGGTTTCTTTATCTTCTCTTAAAATGGCTTTCAGCGGCTCCTTAATCTCTTCATTTATCCAACCCTCTGAAAGATTAAAAATAAACTTGGTTTGGGCTAATATGTTATCCAATAATTTCGTATTAGTGTTACCAAACACACAGTCTATATCTTTAGTTGCTGGTCTATTATCATATACCATCGTCATAATAGAACCACCATAAATTGTTATCTCTAGTTGCAATAAATTTTCTTTTAGCCGTTCATTTAGATAATCAAATATCTCTAACAACTTATCCTTATCCATTAATCCAATATTATTAGAATTAGAATTAGTCACCTTATTCCACCTCTATCAGGTTTTTGCATTCTATCTTCATTATATCATTAAAAATATCAACAAAATAACCATTCTCATTAGAATATTAATAGGTGAACACTCACTAATAATGCGCCGATTTCTTCTTACGCTCCCATATCATAACCCAATTTTCTTCTTTTTCAAAATCTAAATAAAAGCGATACAATACTTTCTTCATGGTAAGTTGTCCTCTTCCTTCGCAATCGCCAAGCCATTTTTATAAAGCTCACAAAGTCTACTGACTTCATATTCAACAAGAAACCAAAAAGAAGCTTCCCACAAGTTTGCTCAACTTATGAGAAGCCTCCGTTAAAATCCTCAATATTAGCAAAATGTTAGCAAATCACTCTAAGCACCCTACAAAACCCACTCATATCAAGGGTTGGAGGCACTTATTACATCATGCCGCCCATTCCACCCATGCCGCTCATGTCAGGCATGCCGCCGCCGTTTTCTTCTGGAATGTCAGCAACTACTGCTTCAGTAGTCAGGAACATTGCAGATACGGATGCTGCGTTTTGTAGAGCAGAGCGTGTAACTTTTGTTGGGTCAACGATACCAGCTTCGATCATGTTTACCCACTCGCCAGTTGCAGCGTTGAAGCCTGTGCCGACTTCTTCGCGCTTCAAGCGCTCAACGATGACTGAGCCTTCAAGGCCTGCGTTGTGAGCAATTTGGCGAACTGGTTCTTCAATTGCACGAAGAACAATGTTCACACCAGTAGCTTCGTCGCCTTCTGCCTGGATTTCGGATACTTTTTTGTATACGTTTAGAAGCGCAACGCCTCCGCCTGCAACGATCCCTTCTTCCACTGCAGCGCGAGTTGAGTTAAGGGCATCTTCAATGCGAAGCTTACGTTCTTTCAATTCAGTTTCAGTAGCAGCACCAACCTTGATGACTGCAACGCCGCCAGCTAGCTTTGCTAGGCGCTCTTGCAGCTTTTCACGGTCAAATTCAGAAGTTGTTTCTTCCATTTGCACACGGATCTGGTTGATACGGCTTTTGATTTGTGCGCTGTCTCCAGCACCCTCCACGATCGTGGTGTTTTCTTTTGTAACAACAACTTTAGAAGCGCGTCCTAAAGAGGTGATCGTAGCAGACTTAAGGTCGCGGCCTAATTCTTCCGTGATCAATTCGCCGCCAGTTAATGCAGCGATATCTTCTAGCATTGCTTTGCGGCGGTCGCCGAAGCCAGGAGCTTTTACTGCAACTGCGTTGAATGTTCCGCGAAGCTTGTTGACTACCAATGTTGCAAGTGCTTCTCCTTCAACATCTTCCGCAATAAGCAATAATGGCTTACCTTGTTGGACAACCTGCTCAAGAACAGGAAGAATTTCCTGGATGCTGCCAATTTTCTTGTCAGTAATCAGGATATATGGGTTTTCAAGAACTGCTTCCATTTTGTCAGAATCAGTTACCATATAAGGTGATGCATATCCGCGGTCGAACTGCATACCTTCCACAACATCCAATTCTGTTGTGAAGCCTTTAGATTCCTCGATTGTGATTACGCCATCGTTGCCAACACGCTCCATTGCTTCAGCGATCAATTGGCCCACTTCTACGTCATCAGCAGAGATTGCGGCAACTTGAGCGATAGAAGCCTTCCCTTCGATTGGCTTAGAAATAGCCTTTAACTCTTCAACTGCTTTAATAACAGCTTTTTCCATCCCTTTACGGATACCCATTGGGTTCGCTCCGGCAGTTACGTTCTTAAGACCTTCGCGGATCATCGCCTGAGCAAGAACGGTTGCAGTAGTTGTACCGTCACCAGCAACATCATTTGTCTTGCTTGCTACTTCAGCTACCAGCTTAGCACCCATGTTTTCGAATGCATCTTCAAGTTCGATTTCTTTTGCGATTGTAACACCATCGTTCGTGATTAATGGTGAACCAAATTTCTTCTCAAGTACCACGTTACGTCCTTTTGGTCCAAGAGTTACTTTTACTGCATTTGCAAGAGAATCTACGCCGCGAAGCATCGCGCGGCGAGCTTCTTCACTGAATTTAATTTCTTTTGCCATGGTAGAAAAACCTCCTTAGGATTTTTATTTGTTATATGAATCTCTACACTTTTGTTTGTGTCTAGCTTTAGCGCCTAGTCCCTCGAGACGTTGGCGCTTCCGCTATTCTATTCTACTACTGCTAAAATGTCGTTTTCACGTAGGATCAGGTATTCAGTTCCCTGATACTTCACTTCTGTGCCTGCGTATTTTGAGAAGATGATGCGGTTTCCGACTTCAACTTCAAGAGCAACGCGCTCTCCGTTTTCAAGTACACGGCCAGTACCAACAGCTACGACTTTTCCTTCTTGAGGTTTTTCTTTCGCTGTGTCGGGTAAAACGATACCGCTTGCAGTTTTTTCTTCAGACTCAACAAGCTCGATAATAATACGATCTCCTAATGGCTTGATCAAGTGAAACAACCTCCTCAAATTATATGTAGATTCTTGTTTATTAGCACTCACCTTTATAGAGTGCTAACACAATTTATATAATAATGAATCTCGATTTTTTTTGCAAGCAGGAAGGATAATTTTTTTATAAAATTTTCTAAACAGCTTCTAAACCGTCTTTCTTATTCTTATGTGGGATCGCTTATATGACCGCCTGTTCCCTGGAATTTTGCTAAAAATAGTTAGAAGACAACCTGATATTTGAACTTTCCCAACACTTACTAGTAAAATGGATAGATAGCATTTCTATAATAGCTGCACATCTTCAAATAAACCGATCCTACTAGAAGGAGTTTTCATTTTGAAAAAGGAATACTGGTTCGTCATTATTGCCTATATCGTCATGCAGATTTCCAGCTTGGTCGGTGTACCGTTTGTTGTCTTTATCGGAACTGCCATGGGAAAAAGTCTGGAGGAAATGCAAACCCTCGCGATTCCATACTGGCTAGTGATCAGCTTTTCACTGACACTCTTGATCATCCTTCTAATTTTAAGGAAGGAAAGAACGAAGGACACTGATTTTCGCGACGCTTCTTCACCGGCAAGCTCGGCTGCCTGGGCATTCGGCGGGGTATTTCTTGCCTTGTTTGCCCAGTCGATTGCAGGTACTATAGAAAGCATGCTGGGAATTGAAATGGGCTCAGAGAATACTCAGCAAATCATCAAACTGATTACACAATTCCCGGTTGTCATCCTTGTCAGCTCGATTATTGGTCCAATTCTAGAGGAAATCGTCTTCCGAAAGATTATTTTTGGGAGACTGCACCAGAAAATGAACTTTTTCTTTGCCGCCTTGATCAGTTCCGTTATTTTTGCGTTGGCCCATATGGAGCCTGAACATGTGATCCTATACTCAGCTATGGGATTCACTTTTGCCTTTCTATATGTGAAAACAAAACGGATCATTGTGCCGATCATTGCCCATGTTACAATGAATACAATGGTTGTTATGCTTCAATCGGTATTTCGAGAAGACATTGAGAGAATGATAAAAGAAGCAGAAAAAATTCAAAGCTTTATTGGGGGATTTTAAGTCATGAAGCAATCGCCTATATTTTCAGGCGTTGTCTATATCTTGTTAGGCAGCTTATTTACCTATTTCGCGATCCAGAATGTCAACGAAACAGGCTGGGGGTTTTTCAGCTATTTGCTCGTAGCCCTTGCAACATTCGACTTTGGGTCCGGCATCAGAATGGTCCTGTTCCATTTCAAACTGAAGAATAACCAGAATAAAAAATAGCTCCTTCATCTGAAGGAGCTATTTTTATTCTTCCACTTCCGTTATTTCCGCGTCGGTTGGATAATGCTTCAAGAAATAAATCAACGATTGCAATTCTACTGCGAGATCAATATGATGGATTCTGATGGAAGTCGGTACATTCAGCCTTGCCGGTGTAAAGTTAAGAATTCCCTTTACATTTGCCTGCACCAATCTGTCCGTAATCGACTGTGCCACGGTGGAGGGCACCGTCAGAATTGCAACCTGAATGCCTTCCTCTATAAGAACCTTGTCAAGATCATCCATGTGATAGACTGGTACATCGCCAATCTGTGTTCCCACCTTATTCGGATCAACGTCAAAGGCAATTTTAATTTTCGTATTATTGTTTTTGGAAAAATTATAGTTCAAAAAAGCGGTGCCCAAATTTCCGACACCGATTAGACCGACCTTTGTAAGTTCATCCTGGTCCAGCGTCTTTCGAAAAAAAGTCAGCAGATAGTTTACATTATAACCGTAACCCTTTTTGCCCAAAGCCCCAAAATAGGAAAAGTCCCTTCTGATCGTCGCTGAATCTACTTTGACAGCCTCACTCAGTTCCGCAGACGAAACCCTTTGCTTGCCTGAAGAATGCAAGTTCAATAAAAATCGGTAATAGAGAGGCAAACGTTTTGCCGTTGCTTGCGGAATCTTCATTCCATCGTTGGTCATTCTCAAATCCTCCACCCTGTTTGTATTTCTATTTTATCTTCTCATCTCGCTTAAAATCACCATTTTTCCCGCCGGTTTTTTCTAAAAGATATGTCTTGCCAATCACCATGCCTTTGTCTACGGCCTTGCACATATCATAAACAGTCAGCGCGCATGCAGATGCTGCTGTTAACGCTTCCATTTCTACACCTGTGTTTCCTTTCGTTTTAACTGCTGCAGCAATTGCGAGAGTATAGTCACTCCCATTTTGCTCCCAAGCAAATGAAATGTCTATGCCTGTTAAGGGAATCGGATGGCACATAGGAATAATCTCGGAAGTCTTCTTGGCTGCCATGATGCCAGCAACCTGAGCGACCGCTAGTACGTCGCCTTTTTTTATTTTATTTTCGGTAATTCTGCCATATATATCTTCATTAACGGTAATGCTTGAATGGGCAACTGCCGTACGGACGGTCTCTGGTTTTTCACTGACATCGACCATCTTCGCTCTTCCCTCATCATTAAAATGCGTAAATTCTGCCATGCTCAAGCTCCTTTCAACCAAATAATACACTATTTTCACAAACTTGTGTGTGAACTTTGTTTCTATCCTTACATGTTAAGGCTGAATGTCTCCCCTCACAAGCAAATATTGCCGAGCCCTTTAGTTTGGGTTACACTATCCATAAGGCATTAGAGGTGAAAAAAAAAATGATTTTATTACAAGTTAATCAGCTCTCAAAATATTTTGCGGCTGATCTTATTTTAGCGAATATTAAGTTTGAAATACAGACTAATGATCGAGTTGCCCTGGTCGGCAGGAATGGTGCTGGAAAATCAACCCTGCTGAAAATCATTGCTGGCTATGAATCACATGACGGTGGAGACATCATCCGCCCGAAAGGCACATCGATCGGCTATCTTGCCCAGAATACCGGACTGGAATCCGAGAAAAGCATCTGGGAAGAGATGCTCGCTGTTTTTGACGAATTGCGCAGCATGGAAAAAGAGCTGCGGCGGCTTGAGGAGACCATGTCTGATCCTGGAATCCTTTCCAATGAAGCAGAGTATGCTAGAATTTTGAAAGATTATGACCTTTGTCAAGTTCAGTTCAAGGAGCAAGGCGGTTATCAATACGAAGCAGATATTCGTTCGGTCCTTCACGGCCTGAACTTTCAGTCTTTTGATTATTCCACAAAAATCTCCACTTTAAGCGGTGGACAGAAAACAAGGCTTGCACTCGCTAAGCTGTTATTAACGCATCCTGACATCTTGATCCTTGATGAGCCGACAAACCATCTTGACATAGATACACTTTCTTGGCTTGAACAGTATCTTCAAGGCTATGATGGGGCCATTTTGATTGTTTCTCATGATCGTTATTTTCTCGATAAGGTAGTGAACCAGGTATACGAAATCTCCCGCCATCAGCTGACGAAATTCCCAGGAAATTA
This sequence comes from Mesobacillus stamsii, assembly GCF_030814065.1. Lineage (NCBI taxonomy): Bacteria > Bacillati > Bacillota > Bacilli > Caryophanales > Bacillaceae > Mesobacillus > Mesobacillus stamsii. Next base: position 4,547 of record NZ_JAUSUN010000025.1, on the reverse strand, counting down.
CAGTTCGTATTTGCATCAGAAAGCCGCAAATTACGAACGCGACCTGAAGCTTTATGAAAAACAGCAGGATGAAATCTCCAAGCTTCAGGACTTTATCCAGCGGAACCTTGCCAGGGCCTCGACAACAAAACGCGCCCAAAGTCGCCGGAAGCAGTTAGAGAAGATAGACCGAGTGGACAGGCCGTTAGCTGACGAAAAATCCGCTTCCTTCAGCTTCCAGATCGAGCGCCAGAGCGGAAATGATGTCTTGAGAGTGGACGCCCTTTCAGTTGGCTATCACAACCAGCCCGTGTCAAAGGATATTACCTTCCATCTTTCTCGCGGTGATAGTACGGCACTGGTCGGACCTAATGGTGTTGGAAAGTCGACATTGCTGAAAACCATTGTTGAAAACCTGCCATCGATCGCTGGCAGCATCCAATATGGCTCCCATGTCTCGATCGGCTATTATGACCAGGAACAGGCAGAGTTGAGTTCGAATAAACGGGTTTTAAACGAGCTATGGGACGAGCACCCGCTGAAATCCGAAAAGGAAATCCGCACCGTATTGGGCAACTTCCTGTTTTCAGGCGATGATGTGTTAAAAATCGTTTCTACCCTGAGCGGCGGTGAAAAAGCACGGTTGGCACTTGCCAAGCTGATGCTGCAAAATTCCAATTTTCTCATTCTAGATGAACCAACAAACCATCTCGATCTGGACAGCAAGGAAGTTCTAGAGAATGCTTTGATTGATTATCCGGGCACCATCCTGTTTGTTTCCCATGACCGTTATTTTATAAACAGGATCGCCACAAAGGTTCTGGAGCTGAACCGCAGTGGGGCAACAGAATATTTAGGTGATTATGATTACTACGTCGAAAAGAAATTAGATCAGGAAGAACTGAAGGCACTTGCCAGACAGGCTGCAATAGCGGCTGGCAAGGTTACCGAATCAGTCAAACAGGACAAAACCTCCTACGAACAGGATAAAGAGGCAAAGAAGCTGGAACGTCAGCGCAAGCGGCGTATGGAAGAAGTCGAAGCGCTGATTGACAAGCTCGAGACAGAGGCCGCCGAATACGAAGAATTGCTTTGTGACCCAAACATCTTCCAAGATCACGAAAAAGCAGCAGAAATCCACTCCAAAATCGAAAGCCTGAAAGAAAAAATCGACGAGCTGATGGAAGAATGGACAGAATTGGCATAGAAATGAGAAAAACCGGATATGAATATATCCGGTTTCATATTTTGCTCAAAATGTAATAGTAAAAACCGGGACTTTTTGTTCACACAGTTATTCACATAGGAAAGACTAATTTAAAGGTTATCCATAGAGTTTTCCACATTATCCACAAAAACAAGCTTACTTATCTACTTATCCACAAATATTTGGTGCTAAAAGATTTTTTACCCGCGATTTTGGTTGTGGATTGTGATCTCTAGCCCAGGGTCTCCATTCAGTGTTAACCCCGCTCTTTGCCCTTTCTCGTACATGACACTTCCTGCAGCCGCGATCATTGCTGCATTATCGGTGCATAAGGACAGCGGAGGAATGACGAGCTCCACATCCGAATCGGCAAAAACTGCAGATAATTTTGCTCTCAGTCCTTTATTGGCCGCAACCCCTCCAGCCAGCAACACTTGTTTTACACCGTATTCCTTAACTGCCTTTTGCGTCTTCGTGACTAAAACATCAATAACACTCTCCTGAAAGCTGGCTGCAAGCTCTTCCGGAACAATTTCTCCTCCTCGTTGCTGTGCATTATGGACAACATTGATCACAGCGGATTTCAGACCGCTGAAACTGAAATCATAGGACCCTTCCTCTAGCCAGGCTCTTGGCAGCTTAATGGTTGCCTTTCCTTCATGGGCAAGCCTATCAATATGCGGACCGCCTGGATAAGGAAGATTCAGGGTACGAGCAACCTTATCATAGGCCTCTCCTGCTGCGTCGTCACGCGTCTCCCCTATCACCTCGAAATAACCATGCTCCTTCATATAAACAAGCTCTGTATGCCCCCCAGACACGACAAGCGCAAGCAGCGGGAACTTCATCTCAGCAACAAGCCGGTTTGCATATATATGGCCAGCAATATGATGAACTCCTATCAGCGGAATGTTGTTAGCAAAGGCTAAAGCCTTGGCTGCATTTACACCGATTAAAAGCGCACCAACGAGACCTGGTCCTGCTGTTACAGCAATCGCATCGAGCTCTTTCATATCTACTTTTGCCTGGCTGAGTGCTTCCTCTAACACAAGCGTGATTTGCTCGACATGGTGCCGCGAAGCGATCTCCGGGACCACACCACCAAATCGTTTATGACTCTCAATCTGGGAGGCCACAATATTCGCAAGGATTTCCCTTCCGTTTTTTATAATGGCTACTGCAGTCTCATCACAGCTCGTCTCTATTCCCATTATTAATTGGTCTTTTGTCATGATAAATTCACCCACATTACTATAGCGTCTTCCATATTGTCTGTATAATATTTCTTCCTAATGGCACCTTTTTGGAATCCAAACTTTCGGTAAAGATTTTGAGCCCTTTCATTGCTTACCCTCACTTCAAGCGTCATCCTACATGCTCCCATATCACTGGCAAGCTCTATTACCCTCGCCATCAATGCCTCACCAAGCTTCATGCCCCTGTAATCCGGAAGCACGGCAATATTTGTGATATGTGCTTCATCCACAATGATCCATACACCACAGTAACCCACAACCAGCTGATCCACTTCGACAACCAAATACTGAGCAAATTGATTTTTCGTCAACTCATTAAAAAATGCTTCCCTGCTCCATGGTAAAGTAAAGGAATTGGCCTCCACGATCATCACATCATCCAGATCATCAATTGTCATTTTCCGAAACGTTATTGTATTATTCATCTACTCTTCCCACTTATTTATTATTCTGTTGCGCTTTCAGCCAGTTTGTCTCTGCTTCTGCCAACCGGATATAGTTAGGGACAAAGGTGTGAAGGTCCACAGCCTCTTTATCCCTGCCTAACAATCCAAGTTCGGCCGGCCTGGGATTCAGCTCGGTGATCTCCGCAAAAATAGCTTTACTCCCTAGCTCCTGCTTCAAGACTTCCTCATGGAGTGCCAAATCATTGCTCATAAATAAAATATTGCTGTCCAAATTGTTCAATGTTTTTCCCCAATCTGCTGACATCACTAGCCGATCGTCTTTCAAAACTTCCAGCCTTTGATTTTCAAACTTATATAAACCGGTGTAAATCTGGCCTCTCCTCGCATCAAAAAATGGCGATAAAAACCCATTAAAATAACGCCCTGCTGAAGCTGCTGCCACCTGAAGGCTCGAAACACCTGATAGGGGAATCTTCAATGTCCAGGCCATTGTTTTGGCAATCGTCACACCGATACGGACTCCTGTATATGAACCTGGCCCTTTCGCTACAACAATCTTCGATAACTCATCCGGTTTGACATTGCACTCCTCCATCAGTGTCTGAATCGCCGGCATCACGCGAACAGAATGATTTTTTTTTATATTGGAGATATACTCACCCAAAACCATATTTCCATCCAACAAACCAATACCCAAAACATTATTAGACGTATCAATCGATAATACCTTCATCTAAAAAATCTCCTTACACAATTCTTCATAGTGCTCGCCCTTTGGCTCAGCGACAATTCTCCTTGCGCCATTGTCCTCCAAGTACAATTGAAGTAGCAACCGTTCATTCGGCAGCTGAGCTTCAATAAGATGCGCCCACTCCACCACCGTTACTCCGTTGCCTTCAAAATATTCTTCAAATCCGAGATCTTCAAACGCATCTTCCACGCGGTACACATCCATATGATAGAGAGGTAGCCGCCCCTGATATTCCTTGATAATCGTAAAAGTAGGACTGTTCACATTCCTGGTGATTCCCAAACCCTCTGCCAGTCCCTTTGTAAAAGTCGTCTTTCCTGCTCCCAAATCACCTTCTAGCGCAATCACGTCACCTGCCCGCAAAAGTCCAGCCAGCCTCCGGGCGAATTTTCTCGTGTCTTCCGGAAGCTTTGAAATGAATTGATAAGTCGCCATATCTATCACCTAACTAACAAATTTTATAAGACAAAAAAACCTTAGGATGCCTCCTAAGGATGACGATTCTATATGTAGTTTACACGATTTATCATGGACGAGCAAAGAAACCATGCATTTTCCACTTTTCAAGGTCGGTAGAACCTATTCTAAAAGCAAAAAAAACGAAACCCTGTTCCGCTTTGTGATTCTAACAATCTAAAAAATGGCGGTCCCGACCGGGATCGAACCGGCGATCTCCTGCGTGACAGGCAGGCATGTTAACCGCTACACCACGGGACCTAAAAAATATGTATGGAAAAGATGGATTATTGCGGGGGCAGGATTTGAACCTGCGACCTTCGGGTTATGAGCCCGACGAGCTACCGGACTGCTCCACCCCGCGTCGATAATAATATCCATTTAATTATTCAAACAGCCCGGCGGCGTCCTACTCTCACAGGGGGAAACCCCCAACTACCATCGGCGCTGAGAAGCTTAACTTCCGTGTTCGGTATGGGAACGGGTGTGAC
>NZ_JAUSUN010000024.1:0-54872 GCF_030814065.1 Mesobacillus stamsii | reverse complement strand
CATAAGTTAAAACGTTGGCTCATGAGCTTCTATAATAGAAGCCATGATAATTAATTGTTTGTTGACGCTTGTTTGTTTAGTTTTCAAAGAACAATAAAATTGGAGCGGGTGATGGGAATCGAACCCACTACATCAGCTTGGAAGGCTGAGGTTTTACCAGTAAACTACACCCGCATATTTTTTTAGATCCTGATGGTCGGGAAGACAGGATTCGAACCTGCGACCCCTTGGTCCCAAACCAAGTGCTCTACCAAGCTGAGCTACTTCCCGTTATATGAATAATGGTGCGCCCGGCGGGAGTCGAACCTACAACCTTCTGATTCGTAGTCAGATGCTCTATCCAATTGAGCTACGGGCGCTTAATGTTTTAATAGCAACTTTTATATAATAACATCTTTTTTCGAGCGTGTCAATAACTTTTTTTGGTGCGGCCGAGAGGACTTGAACCTCCACGGGGTTGCCCCCACTAGGCCCTCAACCTAGCGCGTCTGCCATTCCGCCACGACCGCAGAAACATATATAACAGGTTTATATCTTACCATACCAAACCAGATTAATCAACAAGTAAATAATGGTGCGGGTGAAGGGAGTCGAACCCCCACGCCTTGCGGCGCCAGATCCTAAGTCTGGTGCGTCTGCCAATTCCGCCACACCCGCATATCCAAACTAATCCGATATAACAAAATTTAAGGATAGTTTAGTGAAAGGAAGTTTATTTTCGCTAGCGCGAAATTAAGGAAGTTTATTTTCGCTAGCGCGAAATTAAGGAAGTTTATTTTCGCTAGCGCGAAAAAAACTTAATGAGCCATGAAGGACTTGAACCTTCGACCCTCTGATTAAAAGTCAGATGCTCTACCGACTGAGCTAATGGCTCAAAAAATGGCTGGGCTAGCTGGATTCGAACCAACGCATGACGGAGTCAAAGTCCGATGCCTTACCGCTTGGCTATAGCCCAATGTAAATGGCGGTCCCGACCGGGATCGAACCGGCGATCTCCTGCGTGACAGGCAGGCATGTTAACCGCTACACCACGGGACCGTATAAAAAAGAAGTTATTTTTTTCATTATCGTGAAACCTTACGGAAGATTATTTTCGCTAAGGCGAAAAAATCTTAATGACCCCTACGGGATTCGAACCCGTGTTACCGCCGTGAAAGGGCGGTGTCTTAACCGCTTGACCAAGGGGCCGATCTATAGAATGCACTGGCGGAGAAGGAGGGATTTGAACCCTCGCGCCGGTTACCCGACCTACACCCTTAGCAGGGGCGCCTCTTCAGCCTCTTGAGTACTTCCCCATGCCTTGAAAAATAAATGGCTCCGCAGGTAGGATTCGAACCTACGACCGCTCGGTTAACAGCCGAGTGCTCTACCACTGAGCTACTGCGGAATAATAGTATCTGTATTTGTTTTTTAAAATAGCTTATCCAAAAAACAGCTCTATTCGTATAACAAAGCAACAATAACAGGGAGGTATTCCTCGGTGCACCGCCACTAAACATTCGTGCTTTGTCTTATCGACTCTTACTATTATAGGGAGCAGCCAAGCAAAAGTCAACTATGTTTTTAATATTTTCTCCAGCCCATCATTACAAGCTTAAAAACCTTCCATTTCGACTATTTCTTTGACTTTTACCAGCTTGCCCCGGCATTTTCCGCATACATACTTTGTAGTGTTAATGGATCTTTTCCGGCGATAAGTCAGCTTACAGCTGCTGCACTGATAAATCAGGAATTTTTGCCTTTTTGATCTTTGTTTCGTTTTAGTTTCCTCAGGCAGAGTTGAGCAAAATCTGGGAGCACCGACTTGTTTCAGCAATTCCTTAAAGTCCTTATCCTGATGCTTGTAGCCTTTCCCTTCCAGGTGAAGATGATAATGGCATAGCTCATGCTTGATGATAGCAATAAGCTCTTCTTGACCTAGCTGAGTAAAATATTTTCTATTGATTTCGATATTATGGCTATTCAGCATATAACGACCTCCGGTAGTACGGAGTCGCGGATTGAAGAAAGCTTTATGTTTGAATTGTTTATGGAATAAATCATTGGAGATGTTACGAACGAGGTTTTGTAATTCTTGATCTGTCATTTGAAACTACCTGCCTTTTTTGAAACCTGACAACCCATTATAGCATATATTAATGTTACCTTATAATGTACTTACTTACTCTTAAGGAGGTATTGTTTATGCCTGTCTGGTTCCAGAATCAAATGAAACGAGCCTTCTATGAAAAAAATCGGTATCAAATCAAACTTTTAAATCAATGTTGGTTTTTTTATAAAAAGAAACAGGAGTAAAACCTATCTGCATGTCCTTCTAAAACCATAGTCACCTAATAAAGTATCACAAGTAACAAAAATTGAAAATGAAGGAGTATAGGAAAACCGAAGCTTCAGATTACTGTCTATTTGTCACTTTCATCTTAACAAGCCGTATCTTCACCGGTGCGCCACCTATCAACGGTTTTTTGGATAAATTGTTCCAATCCCGTTTCTTCAATCTTTATCGTTTTTTTGACGCGGATGCAACCTTTTCCATAATTATAGCCCGCTAATAAATTTTCTGCATTATCTACCTTATCTATGGCACCCACATAGAGACTGACATAATGTTTTTGCGCGTTTAACGCAAAGACATCGTTATCATCTTTACCATAATTCAACATCTTATAGCGAATCGCCTCTTCAAATTCGGGTGCATAAGCAAAAATCATTTGTCTAATCGCGAGCAGTTTCTCTTTACGCCAATCGTCTTCAAGCAATTCTAAATATTCTCCGGAATTCTCTGCATCATATTGCATGTTGAAGTCTCACTCCTACATTTTTCAATTTATACTGACGGTTTACAGAGAATTGGCTATCTATGCATCTTCAAGGTCCTTTATAATATTTCAAAACACTAAAAAACATACGTCAACACTGTCACTTTATTCCGAAGAGCGAGTTTTTACTATTTATAGCGAATCGGAAATCACCCACCGATTTTTATATGTTTCGTGTTTTTTTACTAAAACAACTGCCATAAGGGCACCTTTCAAGCGGAAAGATGCCCTTATGCGAGCATTTCTTCCCCAATAAGGGCACCTTTCAACGGAAAGATACCCTTATTCTTTAAAAACGCCTTGGCCAGCTCCAACAACCCTGCCCGCCTAAAATGCCACGTCCTGTCGCTGGCGGGTGTAGCGCATCTGTGCATTGGAGGGCGGACCGAAACGTCTTGAGGTTAACGAAGCAAAAAGACTGCAGTATTGCTTATTCCGGTTTCCGCATCGTCAAGGCTACGCGGCCTTTTTTCTGGTCTATACTGTCCACCCATACTGTTACCACATCTCCTACCGAGACGATATCCAATGGGTGTTTGACAAAACGGTTGCTTAATTTTGAGATATGGACCAGTCCATCCTGTTTTACTCCGATATCGACGAAGGCTCCGAAATCCACGACATTTCGCACAGTTCCTTGCAGCTCCATCCCTTGTTTTAGATCCTCCAGCTTTAAGACATCTTTCTTGAGCAGCGGTGACGGCAAATCATCACGCGGGTCTCTTTCTGGTCGGACGAGAGCGTCAATGATATCTTTAAGCGTCAGTTTTCCTATCCCAAGCTGGTTTGCCGTCTGATCGATATTGATTTTTCCGAGTGCCTCTCTTAAGGAAGCTGTCCCTAAATCTGATGTTTTAAAGCCAAGACTGTCTAGTAGCTGCTTGACCTCGTCGTAGCTTTCAGGGTGAATTCCGGTGCGGTCCAACGGTTCTTTTCCGTCGATGACTCGAAGGAACCCGATTGCTTGTTCATATGTCTTGGCACCAAGGCGCGGGATTTTCTTCAGCTGTGCACGACTCGTAAACTTTCCTTCTTCTTCTCGCTTCTTCACTACGTTATTAGCAACTGTCTTGGATAGGCCGGATACGTATTGCAACAGCGAAGAAGAAGCTGTGTTTACATTTACGCCTACTTGGTTAACCGCTGTTTCTACAACAAACGTCAGGGATTCAGAAAGCTTTTTCTGGCCTACATCATGCTGGTATTGCCCGACTCCAACTGATTTTGGATCAATTTTCACGAGTTCTGCCAGAGGATCCTGCAATCTGCGAGCAATCGAAACCGCGCTTCTTTCCTCTACTTGATAGTTTGGGAACTCTTCCCTGGCAATGTCGGAGGCGGAATACACACTGGCCCCGGCTTCGTTTACGATGAGATAGTACATCTCTCGATCTAATTCTTTCAGGATATCCGATACGAATTGTTCCGTTTCCCTTGATGCTGTACCGTTGCCAATGGCGACCATTTCCACACTGTATTCCTTTAAAATTTTGATGAATTTATCCCGGGCCTCAGTATTTTTGGCACCTGATGTATGCGGATAAATCACACCGATCGTTAAAACTTTTCCTGTTTCATCTACAGCAGCTAACTTGCATCCTGTCCGGAATGCTGGGTCTACCCCAAGAACGACCTTTCCTTTTAACGGTGGCTGAAGAAGAAGTTTGCGGAGGTTTTCAGAAAAAATATGAATTGCCTGCTCTTCTGCTTTTTCTGTCAATTCATTCCTGATTTCTCGTTCGATTGCAGGCTGGATTAAACGCTTATAAGCATCCTCGATTGCTTCCATAACCGGGGTAGCTGTTATGGAATGACTTTTTGAAATCCACTTGCGTTGAAGATAACTCATCATTGCATCGGTTTTTGGCTTAATTGAAACCCTTAACAGATCTTCTTTTTCACCGCGGTTGAGCGCAAGTATTCGATGAGGAACTACTTTACTGACCGGCTCCGAGTATTCGTAATACATCTCGTAAACCTTTTTCTCATCCTGCTCTTCGTTTTTGACAACAGATTCGATGGAGCCCGTCTTATAGGTTTCATTACGAATCCATTTGCGGCTGTCTGCATCGTCGGAAATAATTTCGGCGACGATGTCTTTCGCGCCTATTATAGCATCCTCGACAGAGTCAACACCTTTTTCTTCGGATAGAAACTCCTGGGCTTTTTCTTCCAAATTGCCGTTTACCGGGAATTCCAGCATCCATTGTGCAAGTGGTTCGAGCCCCTTCTCCTTGGCGACGGTGGCTTTCGTTCTTCGTTTTTGCTTATACGGACGGTATAGGTCTTCTACTTCCTGAAGCTTGATTGATTTTTCTATATCCGCTTTTAGCTCGTCTGTCAGCTTCCCTTGCTCCTCGATCAGCCTGATGACTTCTTCTTTACGCTGCTCTAAGTTCTGTATGTACTGCCACCTTTCAACGATGTTGCGAATTTGTACTTCATCTAAGGCACCTGTCATTTCTTTACGATATCGTGCAATGAATGGAACCGTGTTCCCTTCAGCGATCAAGGCAATCACACTTTGCACCTGTTTCGCTGCTAACGATTGTTCCTTGGCAATTATTTTTACATATTGGTCTTGCTTATCTACTGTTTGTGTCAAGAGACAATCCTCCATAATCATTTTAATATTGCTTGATACCTTACTAGTGTATCAAAATCGAAGAGGGCTTTACAGTTCTGCTTCTGTGGAAGGGATATTCTCTTACCTAAAGAACAAAAAGAAGTCTACTGGCTAAAGTAGACTTCCTACAATAAAAGTTGCATCATCCATTGAGTTTGCATAGTTGTTTTTGATTTGTTCCGCTACGGAAGCTACGGACCGGAATCCCATCAAAAGAGTTTTAGCGCCGTGAATATCGAATCCATCTGAGTAAATCAGAAATTTGGAATCCGGCTCGTATACAAATCGTTGGGTGTGGAATACTTGCGGTTTCCCTGAAAGATAGCCCGTAACCGGCAAGGGATACACTAATTTGCCATTTGGTGCGTAGAGGAAAAAGCGAATATTCCCGACACAGCTGTACACGAATTGGCGGCTCTTAAAATAAACCTTGAAGATCAATACAGCGGCACCGCGCTTTTGCACCAGGATGTTGTTGCAGTATTTCATGAGTGTATCGACATCTTCATGATGGTGCCGTTCGACTACGCCAACAACTGCTTCAGATGCTTCATGGGCGTACTGTCCTGAACCAAGTCCATCTGCAACTACACAGACAAAATAATCATCGGTGGCTGTATAATAATAACTGTCACCGCACTCTAATTTACCTTCTTTGATTGTCTGGTAAGCGTAAAGTTCTATTTTATCATTGAATAGTTGAATCATGTAATGTACTCCGAATTGTTGTTTTCCGCATGAATCGCTTCTTGAAGCTTCTTGATGGCTCTTCTCTGGAGTCTTGATACATGCATCTGCGAAATACCCAGTTTGTCTCCAGCCTCTTTCTGGCTGAGGTTATCAAGATAGGTATATTGGATTATTAACTTTTCGCGCTCACTAAGCACATGTAGTACCTTTTCGAGCACCATTTTCTGGTTGATTTTTTCATAGCCTTCATCAATATTTCCGACGATATCCAATAGGGTGACTGTCCCGCCATCGGAATCGGCTTCAATCGAATGATCAACCGATAGCGCCTGATAGCTTTTGCCCATTTCCATTGCTTCCAGTATTTCTTCCTCAGAAACTTCCAGTGCCTCCGCAATCTCCTCTACTCGGGGGGAGCGGTGCAGCTGGGTAGTCAAATCTTCTACGGTTGCCTTGATTTTAGGGCCAAGCTCCTTAATTCTGCGCGGTACATGGACACTCCATGTTTTATCTCTTAAAAATCTTTTGATTTCCCCGATAATGGTTGGTACAGCAAAAGCTTCGAAGCTTTTGCCGAACGTTTCATCGTAACGGCGGATTGCGCCTAAAAGACCGATCATCCCAACCTGGAATATATCTTCATGGAATGACCTTCCTTTTGAGTATTTTCTCGCGATTGTTTCAACAAGGTTTTGATAGTAAAGGACCAGCTCATTTTGGGCGTCTGCATCCTCATGCAGCTGGTAGGCTTTGATTAATTCATTAACCTCTTCTTTCGGCCGCTGCTTAGGTTGAGATTGTCTCTGCATCTCTCTCCACCTGCTCTCCTTCTCGGTACTTGGTCATAAAGACCGTGACACCCTCTTTGTGATGAATTCGAACCTCATCCATTAAGGTTTCGATCAGATATAGTCCCAAGCCTCCTTCGCGAAGGAATTCGACAGAGCTATTCTGGTCATAAGGACCGAGACCCTGGCGCGCTGAGTGGAAATCAAAGCTTTGGCCATTATCTGCAACCATCACTTCAAGCTTCCCTTCATATAATCCAAAACCAATGATTACTTCGCCGTTTTCATTGTTTTTATAAGCATGCTGCACTGCGTTCGTACATGCCTCGCTGGTCGCAATTTTTAAATCTTCTATTTCGTCATAGGAAAATCCCATGCGGCTTGCAATCCCAGACAGTGTCAGCCGAACGACGCCGACAAATTCCGGTTTTGCCGGGATTTTCATTTCAATATAGTCAAATGACACGCTCATTGCACTCCACCCTCTATCTGGCTGTTTATATCGATAATATCGGCCAAGCCGGTGATTTCGAAAAGTCTCTCCAAACGTTCAGACACGCCGACAATTTTGAATTCGCCGCTGTGTGCACGAACGTTCTTAAATACTCCTACAAATACTCCAAGCCCAGTACTATCCATATAATTAACCTCTGAAAGGTCTACAACCATCTTTACGCCCTCTTTTTCGGACATTGGAAATAGCTTTTCACGAAGCTGCGGAGCGGTATATGCATCAATTTCGCCAGTTACTTTAATTGCTAACTTAGTTTCTGTTTCTTTCACATCTATCGAAATATTCATAAATGACCCACCTTTACAATTCAATTGCTCTTTTGATTTACCCCTTCTGCTTGTTATTAAACATCTTTTTTCAAAATGATTAAGGTGAAATCATCCCGCAATTGAAAATGCTGAAGTTTTTCAAGTTCTCTAAAGATATTATTGACTATTTCTTGAGCATTTAAGTGAATATATTTATTGATGTAGCCGATTAATGTTTCTTTTTCAATGAAACCTTCTTCCGTTCTGCATTCCGTCACACCGTCTGACATCAGGATGATCATATCGCCAGGAAATATTTCTTTTTCATACTGGGAGTACTTTGTCCGTTTGTCCACTCCTAACAGCAATCCTCTAGCCACCAGCTCAGAGAATTCCTTCTTTTTGGAATCATAATAGAAGCCAGGCTCATGCCCTGCAGAAGCATAATAGAAGATATTGTTGGAAGGATTAAACATTCCATAAAACATAGTGATGAACATGCTAGGGTCCACGTTCTGTTCAACCACTCTGTTCAGGTTTTCGAGAACACTGCTCGGGTCAAGCCGGTTTTCTGGCAGGCTGTCCATCGCATACTTAATCATCGACATGCAAAGCGCTGCCGGAATTCCTTTTCCGATTACATCCGCGATAGCGACACTAATATTGTCATTTTCGTCCAGAACAAAATGGAAATAATCACCGTTCATGTGCTTGGCAGGGACACTGATCGCACCAATATCAAATCCGGGAACGGTAGGGATACTGGTGCCCAGCAGCGTTTGCTGAACATTGGAAGCGATTTCCATTTCCGACCTTAGTTCCTCCTGCTGGTGCCTTAAGCTTTGATGCTCACGGTATGCAATTCCATATCCAACCATTACCTCGAGCAGAATATCAAAAGAATGGATAATATCTTTTGGAAGTTCAGGATACATTTCAAGAAGCAAACTTTTATGAAGGCTGATGATTTCTTCCGGAGCGACTTTGTGCTCAATCGACTTGCGGCTGAATTTCTGCCCTGCATACAATGCTTGTTCTGACTGCTCTTTAATATAATGGTGAAGAATATCCCGATACTTTGATTCCATCATTTCTCGGAAGTCCATATTGTTTCCCCCTAACGGAGCCATTTAGTTGCTTTAATTTGTGTTCCTTGTCCAGGAGTAGAATCTATGTAAAATTCATCCATAAGGCGTTTTACTCCGGGAAGGCCGGCCCCAAGTCCTCCTGATGTGGAAAAACCATCCTCCATGACTTGGCGTATTTCTCTTATACCGGGGCCGCTGTCTACTGCTTTGATCTGCAATCCCGCTTTTCCGCCTTCAGACAGTTTATCGATGCAAATTTGTCCTTTTCCGGCGTATAAGTATATGTTTCTGGCCAGTTCACTGATGGCAGTAGTGATTCTAGCCTGGTCAACCGTTCCGAAGCCTAGCTCTTTGGCAACATTCCGCCCAAGCTGGCGTGCAGCCACGATGTCCCATTCATTGATAATCGTTATGCAGGATTGGATGTTCATTCAGTTATTCCCCCAATTCCTGTTGTAATTTCTCCAAACCTTTTTCTAAATCCAATGCAGTTAGGACATCATCAAGTCCGATCCCTAATTCTATTAGCGTGATTGCAACAGCGGGCTGGATCCCTGTTAAAACTACAATCGCACCCATCAGCTTGGACATACTGATAACATCACCAAGGACTTTAGCGATAAAAGAGTCGATAAAATCGATCGATGTTAAATCAATGACAACACCATTTGAGCTAGTCTCGTGTATTTTTTGGAGCAGGTCCTCTTGAAATTGAAGAGCAGTCTGGTCATCAAGCTCCCATTGAATGGAGACCAATAGACAATCATCCAGTTTTAGGATAGGTATTCTCACTTTGCTCCCTCCAGCGAAACGATTTTTTTATTTGTCAGCTCAAGAGCTGCTTCAATTCCTCTTTTCAAATTGTTCTTCGTTGTAAATTGATTCAAATTGATTCCCAGATTGACAATCGTCTGCGCAATTTCAGGACGAATACCGACTAGCATACACTTCGCGCCGATCAGCCTAACTGCCTCCGCCGCCTGGATGATATGGTGGGCCACCATCGTATCCACGACTGGAACCCCTGTAATGTCGATAAGAACTACTTCAGAACGGTGTTTGACTGCACCTTTTAACAGGTTCTCCATGATTTGTTTTGCACGATCTGTATCGATGGTACCGACAAGAGGCATCACCGTAATTCCTTCAAATACAGGAATGAGCGGAGCGGAAAGTTCTTGAAGGGCCATTTTCTGCAGAGAAACAGTTCGTTCCCAAGTAGATGAATAGATGCTGACAATTTCATTACTCATAGGTGCTGCCCATCGGTCAAACTCGATAACAAAATCCATCTGGTTGTCAGGTATTATTATCTCGTCCTTTTGCATTGCTTCAAAAACAATACTATTAAAAGTGTGCAGGCCTTTTGTAACAAAAGTCAATGGCCAGCCAAGCCTGACGACCTTTTCAGCAAAATCCGTCAGTTTCTCTTTGTACTCTTTGCTGCTACCTTTGAAATTGGAGATGATCAGGTCGATGAACTCCTTGCTCGTAGCGTGGAATACACGGTCAGAAACTAATCGTACTACCCTGTCATCCGCTTCCTCTTTCGTCCTATCTATCCATTGATCCAGAATCCCTTGTTTATTGTCCTGAATATAATTGGAAATTATTTTATTCATTTTACCTCCCCATTCTATCACAAAAAAATTTAACATTACCCAAATCTCACAATTGTAAACCATTTTTAAAACTGTCATTAAATTATCACAAACCTTGATCCTATATCTCCATTTAATGATATCCGTTCTCTTTCGTCAAATAAAATCAATTTATTCTAAAAAAAGAGGCAAGCGCTAAGCTTGCCTCCCACACAGAAACATCCTATTTTATTTTTTGGGTATGTAAAAGGCCTGTCAGCAGGCCAGGTGGTTCCGTTACGAAAAACGCTCTTTTAATCAAGAGTGTGCTGTTAATTAGAATTCAATAAGACCTAAACTTACCTGAAGGGCTTCATCCACTTTTTCCATCATTTCGTCATCGAGATGGGTTATTTTATCGGTTAGGCGCTGTTTGTCAATGGTGCGTATTTGTTCCAATAATATGACCGAATCTCTTTCAAAACCGTACCGCTTCGCATCAATTTCCACATGAGTGGGAAGCTTGGCTTTTTGGATCTGTGCTGTGATCGCTGCGATAATGACTGTGGGACTGAACCGATTCCCGATATCGTTTTGAATGACCAGGACAGGGCGCACTCCGCCTTGTTCCGAGCCAACAACTGGGGATAGGTCTGCAAAATAGACGTCACCACGTTTGACAATCAAAGGATCATCCTCCGCTGACTAGACGTTCAACTGTGTGTTCAGCCTCGTATTCTGCTTGAAATGCTTCTGATGCAATGGTTAGATTAATCTTGGCCATTTCCATATAGCCACGTCTCATGGACTCGAGAATTTGTCTCTTTTTCTTCTCACGCAAAAACATTTTTGTTGCCTGATAAATAAATTCGCTGCGGTTTACGTTCTCTTGTTTAACAAATCCATCTAGTTCACTCAACAGATGCTGCGGTAACTTTACCAAAATCTCAGTTGTTGCGCTGGATTCAGACACAAACATACACCTCCACCATCATCACTACATACGATTATTAAATTCATTATCTCTCTACCATTTCTAATGGTATCACTATTTATCCAAAATGCAAAGGCAAATCAGCAATTCTTCTGTATTTTCCGCTAAAAATTTACTGTTTTATACAAGGTATTAGCGGGAATACACAGGTTTGTTAATACTTGGAGTTCTCTTCTAACAACGGATTGCTCAAAGAGACGAGTTTGCCGTTTTGCATGTACAGTCTGGGCACTCTTGCAGTAATGATGCACGGGACCTCATAATTGATGGTTTCCAGCTTACAGGCAATTTCATTAATGGATATTGATTCTTGTTCCTGGCTGCCAATCAGGGTAGCAACCGTTCCAACCGGAACTTCATACGGTAGTCTTACCATGCATTGATCCATGCAAATCCGTCCAATAATCGGTGACCTTTTGCCATCGACCAGTACTTCCTGGCCCTGAAGCCTTCTTATCCATCCATCAGCATACCCAATCGGCAGCGTTCCTACCCAAATCTTTTCAGGCGCTTCATAGGTAGCACCGTAGCTGACTTTGTCCCCTTTCTCCAGCTTCTTCACATGCACAATCCGCGAGTGGAGTGTGAATGCCTCCTGTAGCACAACAGGCAATTCAGGTGCAATTTTTACTGACGGTGCTAGGCCGTACATCACGATTCCTATCCTTACCGCATTAAAGCGTGCAGCCGGATGCATGAGAGCAGCGGCGCTGTTGCTAGTATGAACGACGGGCGGCTGTTGATTCATTATTGATAGCATGTCCTTAAATAAGGAAAGCTGCCTATTGAAATACGTATCATCCAATTCATCCGCAGTCGCAAAATGAGTGTAAATCCCGTGAAGTTGCAAGCGAGGGTCTTCTTCGATAAGCCTCTCCATAGCCTTCAGCTCTCCTTCGGTGCGAATTCCAAGCCTGCCCATGCCTGTATCTATTTTTAGATGGAGGAAAAGCGCAGCATCCTTTTTCAAAATTTTTTGCGCTTGTTTCAGCCATTCTTTTTGAAAAACAGTTAGAATGATTCCTGCCTCAGCTGCGATATTCACGTCCCCTGGTCTGCTGGCACCTAGGACAAGGATCGGTGCTGTAATCCCTTTTTCCCTTAAGGCTAGCGCTTCGTCCATGAACGCCACTGCAAGCATCGATGCCCCCGCTTTCAATGCGACCTCCGCCACTTGAAAATCACCGTGTCCATAAGCATTGGCCTTCACAACGGCAATAATCTCCACATCCTTTGACAAATGAGCTGAGATTTCTGTTAAATTATTTTGGATTCGATCCAAATCTACTTCCGCCCATGTATCACGAAAAAAAAACCTTTGTTCCTCCACCGAAAACTCCACTTCCTTCAGTCCAAGCGTTATTTCAATTATTTTTATTATCAAACTGAAGGAACTCCATGTCAATTGAATATTATAGAATGGAAGTTCACAAGAAGGACTTTTCCCCATAAAAATAACAGGCCCAAGAAGCTGAGCCTGCTTGCCAATTGTTATTTTTCCATATCGGCCTGAACGGATTTAGCGACCATTTCCAGTTCTTCTTGTGATAGATCGGTGGATGCCAGCATATAATCGACTCCGAGATGCGTCCATGATACGGAAGTTTCATTCATGGCACCGATAGTAAACCCAAGATCGACTGGCTTTCCAGTCATGGTAATTGGAGAGGACATTGCAGGCATGGCATCTGCCTTTTCCTGGATGAGCGTGAAGGACTTGTCGCCGTCGTACGTCAAGATAACCCGCTTGCCATTCTCGGTTGTGATTTCTTTTTCATCAACCAGCTTCACATTCGGGAGTTCAGCAACAGGATATTTTACTGTGAATTCCTTGTCTTCCACATTTGCCATAACCTGAACTTCAAGCTGGGCAGCTGTCATATTTTTTTTCATGTCAAACGCATCCTTATCAAAGCTTGCGTCGAATTTCACATCAGAGAATTCCACCGTAACCAATGCATTGCGGTCGGGATCCATCACCTTCACACTGACTGGTGTCAGGTTTTTCTTGTTCAGTATGATTTCCTGAGTCGGAAGCATCTTGTTGTTTTGGTATCTTGTTTTTGTTTCGAACACGTAATGCTCTTTGGTCGCCGAGAATTTCGCTTCCTTATCTTCGAGGACATCAGTAATTAATGATTCGTAAAGATAAGCCTGGCTGCTGTTTTTCGGCCATTCACTTTGAAAACGGAAGCTCTTGTTCAAAGCAGGTGTTAGAACAAACACTCCCTCCTCATTCCGAAGGATCATCTGGCTCTGGTCCTTCTGGGCATTCTTTAAATTTACACGGTAAAATGACGGTTCTTTGTGCCAAATCTCCACATCATACACTTGCGGCTCGGTCCCCATCTGCAATGTCATCTTGGCCTTCGCTTTGTAACTTTTTAAGTCATTAAGCGTCCCGTCCAAGTCCTTCACCACAGATTCCTGTGATTTCGTCCCACAGGCAGCCAGAGCAAAAATAACCATGAGCCCGGCGAGAAGCAGCAACAACTTTTTTTTCATTCCTTCAACCCCTTTTAGTCTCATTTAAACGTGTAAAGGGAAAGAAAGGACAGGAATAAGACACTGGCTGCAAAAGTGCTTGAGTAGTCTTCGTGCAGCCTTGTTCTCGCCGCCCTAGCCTTGTCTCCCTTACTGCATTATGAATATATGAGACAACCTGGGCGAATATGCCCCTGGGATTTTTAGCAACATGATAATTTTCTATTTTCAAAATCAATAAACGACTTTTTCGATGATCACCTGCGCAATCGCATAATGCTCGCTATGAGAAATGGATAAGTGAACCCCTTCCATAAGTGGCTTGAGAACAACCGGGCGTCCATGCGAATCGTTTGCAATTTCTATATCAGTAAATGACAGCTCCTTGCCAATGCCAGTCCCTTTCGCTTTTGAAAAAGCTTCCTTCGCCGCCCATCTTCCCGCAAGGAATTCGATTGCTCGCCGTTCTTTATATTTAAGATATGTCTCTCTTTCCTTTTCAGTTAGCACTCTTTCTGGAAAACGAGGCTGCGAATCAACCAGTTTGCGAATTCTGCTGATTTCGACAATATCAATACCTGTACCGATGATCATTTCTGTCTCCCTTCTAAAAAAACTTTCTTTTGCATACAAAATAGTGTACAACTTTTGCTGACTAGGGCTATCCTTTATGTAGGTACTAATTTAATTGAGCAACACGAATTTCGTAACCAGGGGGTTTCCATGTTTACTAGGACTGAAAGCTTTCGTGACTTCATCCGTTTTTACCCGGTCATTTCCTTCATCATTGTTATTCATATCTTATTATACTTGTTGACGGCATTGCCAATTTTTCCGAACCAATACTTGCTTGAACGTTTGGCAGGAGTAAATCTGTACATAGTCAATGGTGAGTATTGGCGGCTGGTCACTCCGATCTTCATGCATGCTGGCTTTGCGCACATGCTATTCAACAGCTTTTCACTCGTCTTATTTGGTCCGGCACTCGAGCAGCTGCTTGGCAGAACAAAGTTTATCTTAGTGTATCTTGGTACAGGAATTGCCGCGAACGTGGCCACCTTGTTGCTTGAACCGCTGACCTATACCCATGTAGGCTCGAGCGGTGCGATCTTTGGCTTGTTTGGCTTCTATATTTCGATCATCCTGTTCCGAAAAGCAATGTTGTCGCGCGAGAACTCACAGACTATTTTAACTATCGCTATCATCGCCGTTCTCATGACTTTTTTCCAGTCGAACATTAACGTTTCCGCCCATCTTTTTGGCATGCTGTCCGGCTTCCTGATCGGCGCAGCAGCTTATAGAAGGTAAAAAAATGGGTACCTCTTTTAAGTCTGTTTGAAAAAAATAAAGCGAATTGGAAATAACTAGTCCCAAAATTTTATGTGTTTCGTTTTTTTTCACTAAAACAACTGCTATAAGGTCATCTTTCTTGCGGAATGATACCCTTATGCGGGCGTTTTCTCCTTCATAAGGGCATCTTTCTTGCGGAATGATACCCTTATGCGGGCGTTTTCTCCTCTCCATAAGAAAAGCGCCCAGAAAGGCGCTTTTTATCATTCGTTTGGAGTGCTTATCTTATGTGAATACCAATGATAGATTTGATCGGCGTCGCGCTTTTCAAGATCAACGACTTTGCCGCCGGCACCGCCATGCCCGGACTTGACGATTGCTTCTACCGTGGCAAGCTTCAGTTTCTTCTGAAAAGCGCTTTGTTTGACACTGAAGGACTGGATCTTATTTTTCCTCATGTATACAGTATTTTTGGCCATGTTTCGATAACGGAACGTCAACATCCCTTCGTCCAGGCTCCAGGCTGCATCCTTATAATGAAGGTAAGACCAAATGGACGAGAAAGCAAGCAAAGTCACTGCTCCATAACCCCAAGGCCTGAAAAACCAGACAGCCAAAGCGAGAATCGGCAAGACAAAAATCCAGCCTTTCATTACATATCTCCGGTAAGCCCGTTTAGGTGCAGAGGAGAAACGGACGCGAAAATGGTAATCGGACAAATATGGTTCAAGCAAGCTGGGAATTGTTTTCTTTTTCACGATTGGCAGGATGAGGACTTTGGCGCTCTCCTGGTCAAGTGCCGAACCACCTGCACTCTCCACGAATGCTGAGGCATACCCGAGCGGTTGCCTAATTAGGTTCTCGGTGATCCGCACTGCCTGGATCCTGCTCATTGGGATCGTAAACTGGCGCTTCTCCAATAATCCTCGAGTAATCACAAGGTCATCAGCCACTTTTTTCACGGTAAAATTGGCATATTTCAGTATCGTCCCTAGAAGGGCAATCAGCCAGGCGAACAGGAAGCCGATGAAAACAACAACACTGATAAAAAGAACGCCATTTTGCACAAAATTCTCGAAGCCATTAAAAATCTGTTCATAGGGAATGAATTCTTCAAATTGGAACACGAATGCCAGCACGGCAGAAATAACCACACCTACTCCGCCAGAAGTTGTTGCCAGCATCAACAGCTCAGGGACAGAAATTTTATAAAGTACATCTTCCCGTAAGAACCGGTCTTCGTCTTCGTGCTGGATTTGGCCGTTCTTCTTGATTGCGACCAGATAGTCATGGATTTCCTGGGCGTCTTGCTTCGTGATCGCCGTGAGGACTGCTTCGCCATCCTGCAGGCCCATCCCGCCTGAGCCCGCGGTCTCCACTTTTACCTTCACAAGCCCGAACATCCTCTGCAATATCCCTTCCGACAAATCAATGCTCTGAATCCGATCAAATGGAATGTACCGTTTTTTTCTGACAATCAGTCCATATTCCATCCTTAGTTCTCCCTGCTCGATTCGGAAGGTAAAACGATGCCATGACAAAACCCCATATACCAACACCAGTACGACAACCGCGATAGACCCTATAAGATAAAAAAGATCCCAATCCGTCCCCCTGCTTCCAAAAACAACGAAAATCAGGAACGGAATAAGCATTTCTTTCAATTGTCGCAACGCATAGACGACTGCTGCCACCGGGTGCATCTTTTTCGGTTCAGACATCTTCATCTGCCACCCTTGCCAGGCGTGAAATGGACATTCTCAAGCTTTCCGCTTCCTCCATATCAAGCGCTGGTATTTCATGGACCGTTGCTGCAGTGGAAACGGTTACCGTTGCCAATTGGTATTTCCTCAACAGCGGACCTTGCAGCGTATCAACATGCTGGACGCGAATCATTGGAATAAGCGTCCTTTTTACGATGAAAACTCCGTATTGAAGCTCAATTTCTTGTTCTCTTACTTCATAACGCCAGCGTTTCCACCGCATTTGCGGAACTAAGAAAATGAACAAATAGCTATAGATAACGGCAACAGCAACCGCTGCTCCAATGATCGATTTTTGCAAATTAAAAATAATTGCAACAGCGACCAAACTGCCTGCTAGAATCCAAACCATCAAGGAGTGAAGACCAGCAGCAATTTTCCAGACAGTCAAAGCCCGCCGAGAAATCCGCTTTTGCGGCTCAGAAATCGTCATAAATGCTCCTCCTGTTTTCCCATTTCTCCGTTTAGTATACAACAACTACAGTATAGTGACGGACCAAAAAGCGCAAGCGCCTCGAACAGCCCCGACAAGCGCTGCCCACCTAAACGCCACGTCCTGTGGCTGGCGGGTCTAGCACGTCCTATGCCTCGGAGGGCCGACCGGTGAAGTCGTTCTTTGACTTCACTTGGCGGATCGAAACCGAAAAGTATAGCCGACTGCCCAGAAACGTAGAAACTGGAGACTCCACCAGAAGAAGCGCTTTTTGCTTTTGCTGGTGGAGTTGAAGTTTCGGAGTTTCTAGGAGGCGACACTAGACAAGCGACTCGAGGGGCTAGGAGTCTGTCCGACGGAGTGAAATCCACGTATTTTTATTCAAAATGAATGTTTTTATATAATAAAAAGGATGAATATGAAGCATTTTCGCATAATTATACGCTAAAAATTTTTTATCGGACAGACTCATAGGCGCTGGAGCTGGATTAAGAAAGCCACAAGTAGTTGTCCCACAACTAAATAATATATAACAAAAATCCCCAGATGTATCAACATCTGGGGATTCATTCAAGATTATGTTAGCGTGGTGATCTTGATTTGTAGCTGCCGCCTTCTCTGCTGCCGCCACCGCTACTTGTGCGTTTTGTTCCAGAGCGTGGCTTATAAGGCTTCTTGCGGCCATCACCTCTGTTATCGTAACGTCTGCTGCGGTCTCCTTGCGGTTTCTTGTCTCTTCTGTTTGGAAGCGGCTTTTCCTCCGTAAGCTTGACAGGAGTTGTATCCGGCTCTTTGGTGAGCATTTTTAACACGGAAGCAACGACTGTTTGGGCATCATGGTCTTTTAATAGCTCATCTGCAGCCTGGCGGTAGTATTGAAGGTTATTCAACTCAATTGTTTGGTTAATTTTGTCGACAACCGCTCTTTGCTGCCCTTCAAGTGCCTGATCCAAAGTTGGAGCATTCAGTTTTTCCATGCGGCGGTTCGTTGTCTTTTCCACTACATGGAGGTAAGAAGTCTCTCTTTGGGTAACAAATGTAATGGCCATTCCTTCTTTCCCAGCACGGCCAGTTCGCCCGATACGATGCACATAGCTTTCTGGGTCCTGTGGGATATCAAAGTTGTACACGTGCGTGACACCAGAAATGTCCAAGCCACGAGCTGCCACGTCTGTCGCAACAAGCACTTCGATTGAGCCTTCTTTGAACTTTCTTAAAACAGACATCCGCTTTGCCTGGGTAAGATCGCCATGAATTCCTTCTGCAGTGTAACCGCGAAGGTTCAGCGCTTCAGCAAGCTCATCCACCCGCCGCTTTGTGCGTCCGAAGATGATGGCTAACTCCGGAGATTGGATGTCAAGAAGACGCGTAAGAACATCAAACTTGTTCTTTTCCTGAACTTCCACATAAAACTGCTCAATTAAAGGAACAGTCATTTCCTTCGATTTGACTCTGACTACTTCAGGATCCTTCATGAAACGTTCAGCGATCTTTTGGATTGGTCCCGGCATTGTTGCAGAGAACAATAATGTTTGGCGTTCGCTCGGGATTTGCGCAAGGATTGCCTCGATATCTTCGATGAAGCCCATGTTCAGCATTTCATCCGCTTCGTCGAGAATGACTGTTTCCACCGTATCGAGATGAATTGTTTTTCTGTTGATATGATCTAGAAGTCGGCCTGGTGTTCCGACGATAATATGCGGTCCTTTTTTTAATGCTCTAATCTGGCGATTGATATCTTGGCCGCCATAGATAGCAAGAACCCCTAGTCTCTTACCCGAACCAATTTTGTATAATTCCTCTGATACCTGGATGGCCAATTCGCGAGTTGGTGCGATGATGATTCCTTGAATGTTATGCGTTTCTTTCTTGATTTTTTCGACGAGAGGGATACCAAAAGCTGCAGTCTTACCTGTACCTGTCTGCGCCTGGCCAATTACGTCTTTGTTTAAAAGGCTGATTGGAATCGTCTCTGCCTGAATTGGAGTTGCTTCCTCAAATCCCATATTCTTTACAGCTTTTAGTGTTGCTGGGCTAATGCCCATGTCTTGGAACATTGTCAACTTTGCTCATTCTCCTTTATGTTTACATTTATCCCGCACCGAAATCCGATGCTTCGTTTACTTTAAGTGGCTGGTTAAGGATCCAAATCATTTCTGATTCTGGTTAGTTTATTGTACCTTCACGGCAAACTAGGTGTTAGCACCTTGTGTTTTAAGCAGGGCTGAATCAGCAATTACAATGTGCTGAGGCACAGAACCTGAAATTTTAGCAAAAAAAGACATTCTCCAGCACGGGAGTATGTCCGCTTAAAGGATTTTCTCAGTTAGACACTCAATATTCATGATACCATCTTTAGCCAGGAAAAGCAATTTTTCAGACGGGATTCTCTTGCGGATCGCTTCCATTGGTCAAAAAATCATACACTTCATCAAATAGATTTTCTTTTTCATCGCAGTAGCAAATCAGATGTTTGGAGTTTCTATAAAAAATCAGCCGCTTTTCGTTCGCGCCAATGTTTTCATAAAGATAACGGGCGCTTTTCGGAGGGACGATGCCATCGCTCTCACCTTGGGCGATCAAGGTAGGTACCTTGACATCATTGAGAATAGGCTTGATTTTACCCACAAGCCTGCGAAACTGCAAGGTAGCGGTCACGGGTGTTGCTTTGATTTTTTTTGTGTAACGCCTGAACAACTCATTTTCCTTCAATTTTCCTTTTACTGTGTCTTTCATCATTTCCTTGATGTCCAAGGCAAGCTGTCTAGGGTTTACATAATAGGCAGCGGCACTGAGTAGAACCAGCTTTTCGACCGGATACAAGGATGCCAAGTAGCTGGCAATCAGACCACCCATCGAAAATCCGACTACATACACGGTGTCACACTCTTTTAGCAAAGCTTTCAGTTCCCTTTCGGCATGGTTCATCCATTCTGTGTGCTTAATTCCTTTCAAGCTTAGCTCATCGCCATGTCCAGGCAGGGTTGGAACAGCGATTTTCCAGTCAGTCCGGCTTCTTAATGACTGGGCAAGCGGCTCTACTTCAAAAGGAGACCCGGTAAAACCATGGATCAATAGACAACCGATCATAACCAATCACCCATCAGTTTTTTTCTCGTCTTTAATCTTTCCCTATTTTAAATCATTTAACCCAACATTTCCTCTTTAAAGCATTCAAATCCATCATAAAAAGATGTCCAGCAAGGACATCTTTTTAGCTTTATATTATTGTAGCGCTTTTACGACTTCTTCAAGCGCCATGCCTCTGGATGCTTTTACAAGAACAATCGTTTCATTGGTTACATATTTTTTCAGTTCTTCACTCAGCTTCTGTTTATCATGAAAAGCAAAGACTCTGTTTTCGCCGAGCATTTCCTTTGCACCTCTTGCGATCGATTCGCTCAGTTCGCCGTAAGTGAAAACATAGTCCACCTTAGATGCATCGAGGGATATCCCCACTTTGTAATGATATTCTTGTTCCAGCGGCCCGAGCTCAAGCATATCACCGAGGACCAGGATTTTACGTCGGTAGCCTGTCAGATTGGCTACTAGATCAATCGCTGCATTCATCGATGTTGGACTGGCATTATAGGCGTCATTAATAATTTTTTCTCCATGAACTCCCTCTGAAAGTTCCATCCTCATTTTTGTCAGCTTTAAGCTAGCAAAACCATCGTTCATCTGTTCAAAGGAAACGCCAAGGAACTCTGCTGCAAGCATGGCTGCGAGCGCATTCAGGATATTGTGATTTCCGAGAACAGGCAGAAAGAACGTTGCACTGCCGAGGTTGGTCGTGAATTGGTTGCCATTCTCCCACGGCTCGATCGCTACTGGATACAAATCATTGTCGTGGCTTGCCCCAAAGGTTTTCAGAATGCCCTTTCCATGATAATTTTGCAGTCTATCCCGCAATAGAGGCTCGTCTCCGTGATAAATGATGATCCCATTCTCCTTGAGACCGCTAATGATTTCCAGTTTAGCATCCGCGATCGCTTCTCTTGAACCGAGATCAAGCAGGTGGGATTCGCCAATATTCGTAATGATCACTGCATCAGGGCGCCCCAGCTTGGATAAAAATTCAATTTCTCCCTTGCTGCTCATCCCCATTTCAAGTACAGCCACCTCTGTATCTTCCCGAAGACGCAATAGCGTCAGCGGGAGTCCAAGATGGTTATTGAAGTTCCCCTCTGTTTTCTGAACCTTGTATTTTTGGGCAAGCAGATTGGATGTTATGTCCTTTGTTGTTGTTTTTCCGTTGCTTCCTGTAATTCCGACAACCTTGATTTCCAGTGAATTTCGATAGCTTCTTGCCAGCTCCTGAAGGGCTGTTGTCGTATCCTCAACAATGATGACTGGCAGGTGTTCTGGAGGACTCGGGACATCTTTTTGCCAGAGGGCTGCCGAAGCACCGCGGTTCTCGATCACATCCGCTACAAAGTTATGGCCGTCTGTCCGCGACCCTTTAATAGGAACAAATAAATTTCCTGCCTCCATTTTACGTGTGTCAATGGATACACCTTTGACTTTAACATCGGCAAATTTCCGTACATCATTCAGCCCGCCAGCCATTTTCGCAATTTCCGCTAAACTTTTTTCGATCATACAGGTTTCCTCCCATGATAAAGAGAGAACACGACCTTTGTCCCTCCGTGTCCCCTTTTTCATTACGCATTATTTAGAATGTATATTTGATCTTCTGCTTTTCAGCGTGCCGCTCGATCCCGAGGTTCACCAGCTTTTCAATTAGCTGCGGATATGTGACACCCGTGTGTTTCCACAGAAGAGGAAACATGCTGAATGGCGTAAATCCAGGCATAGTATTCACTTCATTAATCAAAAACTGGCCATCCTTTGTCAGAAAAAAGTCAGCACGAACGAGACCTGAGCAATCAAGCGCCTTAAAGGCCGTGATCGCCATTTCCTTAACTTCTGCATATTGCTGTTCTGTCAATTCGGCTGGAATGATCATTGCTGTATCGCCATCTTCGTACTTCGCCTTGTAGTCATAGAAGTCTTTCTTAGGAACGATTTCACCAGCCACCGAGCATTCAGGTTCATCGTTTCCAAGGACACCAATTTCGATTTCCCGCGCGACAACACCTTGTTCAACGATGATTTTACGGTCAAATAGAAACGCTTCCTTGAATGCCACTTCAAGCTCCTGCTTGCTCGATGCCTTGCTGATCCCCACACTGGACCCAAGATTTGCAGGTTTTACAAAGCAAGGATAGCCAAGCCTCTCTTCCACAAGGGCGTATACCTTGTCGCAGTCCTTTTCCCATTCGCTGCGAAGTGCAGCTATATAATCTACTTGAGGGAGTCCGGCCTGCGCAAAAATATTCTTCATGATGATTTTATCCATCCCGGCAGATGAGGCAAGAACCCCATTTCCGACATAAGGAAGGTTCAATAGTTCAAGCAGGCCCTGAACCGTCCCGTCTTCCCCGTTCGGACCATGCAGCAGCGGAAAAATTACATCTAGCGTCCGGCTCTCTTCCTTTCCGTCAGCCTGAAATAATGCCGGTGAAAAGGAAGGCGATGGCAGATTCGAACCATCAGCGAATTCAAGCTGCTTGATGTTCTCAGCAGGTGCGCTCAGCTGCGGCCCCTTGGTCCAATCCCCTTCCTC
Source organism: Mesobacillus stamsii (assembly GCF_030814065.1). NCBI lineage: Bacteria > Bacillati > Bacillota > Bacilli > Caryophanales > Bacillaceae > Mesobacillus > Mesobacillus stamsii. The sequence goes on along the minus strand of NZ_JAUSUN010000024.1, from coordinate 31,926 downwards.
CGTTATGTATATAGGGTAGACCTCATAATTTTCAAAATCCAATGCCTTCATCACAGCTAAAGCTGTCTGCATTGATACTTTATGTTCAGCCGATTTGCCGCCGTACAGCAGCCCAATTCTCGTCTTCATAAAATAGACCTCCAATAAAATTCAATCCGGTTATTATTTTACCACTTTATTTTTCAATTAAGGAATTGTTATCAATATTTAATATTTATACTATTTCCTGTTTGAATTGCCTGAAACCTGCAGCAAAAATAAAATTAGCAATAGGCATTCGCACCTGAAGCAATCGCCTAATTTATAATATGAATAAACTGATAATTTCGTGAAAGGAAAGATCCCTTTTTTAATGTGTCGATTATTTTGTAAAAAACCGCCGGAATTTCCAACTCGCTATGAAAATCTATACAATTCTAATAAGCTGTGAAATTAACAGGAAGCTCTTCTTAAATAAGAAAAAACGCTCAGGCTTTACCTGAACGCTGGTTATTTTACAATTAAAACTGGTGCTTTAACCCGTTTTGCGACTTTGTGGCTGACACTTCCCAGTACCATTTCCTGCAGTCCATTCAAACCGCGGCTGCCGACGACCACGACATCAAACTGGTTCTTGTTTGCATAATCAACGATCGCTGGACCTGGTTCTCCATGCAATTTTTCAAGCTTGTAGCTCAGGTTTTCTTTTTCAAGCATATCGGTTACAGGTTGAAGCCTGGCTTTTCTTTTTCCCTCTACCAATGTCTGGTCCGCATGATGAAGGATATCCTCCTTGGAAGTTTGCCCATCGACAACATAAACCACTGTTATTTCACTATCACCATTTAGCCTGGCCAGATCAACGGCTTTTTTCGCCGCACGTACTGAATGATCTGATCCATCGGAAGCGAGCAAGATTCTTTTAAACAATCCATTCCCCTCCATTAATTCCCATTGAAAAGCACGTTGATTTGTCCACGCACTTTCTCCTATTTTCTTTAATGACCGGAAAGCTTGGCACCTTCCTGTTTGTGAACGGCTAGTTTGTCAATCAAGTGGGAGCTTGGTTCATTCAGCCCCTGCAGGCGGACAACCGTTCCGTTCTCTCTCAATTTGAGGACAATTTTATCAATTGCCGCAACCGCTGAATCATCCCATACATGGGCATGAGTCAGGTCAATGACGACTTCTTTTGCTGTTTCTTTCCAATCAAATGATTCAAGCATATCTGTAACGGACGCGAAGAATACTTGTCCTGTTACGAAATATGTGCGGCGTTTGGCTGCTACATCGAGTGTAGAAGTTACTTTTACCTTTGATATTTTTGCGACAAAGAAAATCGCGCTTAAAATGATTCCGGCAAATACACCTTTTGAAAGGTCATGAGTAAACACTGTGGTAACAGTCGTAGTAACCATAACTATTGTATCGGTAACAGGGGTCTTTGCGATAGCTTTGATCGATGACCAATCGAATGTTCCAATTGATACCATGAACATGACACCTACAAGGGCGGCCATCGGAATTTGGACAACGATATTTCCTAACACAAGGATCAGGAACATCAAGAATGCACCAGCAACGAGAGCAGATAGTCTGCCTCTCCCTCCAGATTTAACATTGATGACGGATTGACCGATCATCGCGCAGCCTGCCATGCCGCCGAATAAACCGGCTACAATATTGGCAATCCCTTGGCCGCGGCTTTCTTTATTTTTATCAATAGTAGTATCTGTCATATCATCGACGATAGAAGCTGTCAGTAAGGATTCCAGAAGACCAACGATCGACAAAGCCAATGAATATGGGAAGATGATTTTCAAAGTTTCAAGATTAAAAGGGACATCAGGAATCAGAAAAGTTGGCAGTGCAGATGTCAGGTTCCCCATGTCTCCCACGGTTCTTACATCACTTTTAGTTATCAGCGCAATCACTGTAATTACAATAATCGCCACAAGCGGTGATGGAACTGCTTTTGTGATGCGCGGAAAAAGATAGATGATCGCAAGCGCACCCGCTACCATCGCATACATTACCCAAGTAGCATCGACAAATTGTCCAAGCTGTGCCATGAAAATTAGAATGGCCAGTGCATTCACGAAACCGATCATAACGGAACGGGGAATGAACTTCATGAACCTCGCCAGTTTGAACACACCAAACAGAATCTGCAGGACACCTGTCAAAATCGTAGCGGCCATCAAATATTGTAAACCATGGTCGGCAACAAGCGTCACCATCAACAGTGCCATCGCACCAGTTGCTGCTGAAATCATGCCTGGGCGGCCGCCGACAATCGCGATTGTGACAGCGATAGCGAAGGAAGCGTAAAGCCCAACCATCGGGTCCACACCGGCAATAATCGAAAAAGCGATCGCTTCAGGAATCAAAGCAAGTGCAACGACAATCCCTGCAAGGATATCTCCTTTTACATTGCCAAACCATTGTTCTTTTATTGTTTTAGTAGTCAAGAAAACACCCCTTAATATGATTTTTTTCATGGCTTCCTACTCTCAAGCAAGCCGGGTCCGTGATAAACAGGATTTATCATAACACAAATCCTAAAACAGGCAACCCATATTGTAAACGGTGTATTATCATGTTTCCTTTGCAATTCGACTAATAGCTTCATTTTTCTCATTTCTACGTTGAAATCCTAAAATTATAAAATGAGAATCCACCTTGTTCATGGTTTCAGCGAAAACAGGGTTCCTTTAAAAATCCAAATTAAACAAAACAAAGTCCTGCAGCTGACTAACTGCAGGACTTTGTTTCAAGCAATCGGTGTGCATATTTCAATATAATGCCCATCCGGGTCGGCTGCATAGGCAACGACCTGGCCCCATGGTTTTTCGGTTGGTTCGAGCAGGATCGAGACACCGGCGGCACGCAGTTTTTCTACGGCGCCCTGGACATCTTCTGTTGCAGATTCCTTCATAAAGTCTTTCCAGCTCGATAGTTCAAAATCGCTTGTTTAGTGCAGGAATAAATCCCGTCACTGATGAGCTTGCCTAGTGGCGAAGCGGTTCCAGCATAGGCAATTAGCTCTCCTTGCTGCGTAGCTGCGATACAGATGCTGTCGGTTGAAATACCAGCTGACTGGCCAGCATCGCTAGTACTGCTTCCTTGCAGCTCCTGTATTACCCTTATTTTCGCCTCAGCTGCAGTCATTGCGCTCTGGATGAACGCTTCTTCCGAGATTCGGCCATTAATGAACAGCCATGTATTGATATTTCTTGGACTCTCCCGATGCGTATTACCTGCAGAGACCATAATGAAGATAGAAACTTCCCCGTTCTTAAAAAAACGGTGTGCGACGGATTCCGCAGGAACAGCCGTCATCATCGCAACCGTCTCGCTCGGCAGGAAACCATTCGCCTGCAGAAACTCAGCCATTTCTGCTTTATGGTCACTGCAATCATAATCCATCGGAACCACCCGGTGGACGAAGGAATTATGCCAGCCAATCCCGGCACCCGTAATTCCAGAAGACATTGTCCTCAATTTCGCCGGTGTCTTTAGTGCAATCCGGTCTGATCCAATGTCAAGATACGATGCGTCTATTTGGAAATTGGCTGCTTGATTGCCGTCTGATTTAGGAACGAGCAGCAGCTGTGGCCGGGCAATTTCAGGATGCGGATGATTTTTGACCTTTGTCTTGTAAACAGCCTTGATTCGCTCTTCTTTTAAAACCTCAGCAGGAGTATCAACAATCAGTACCTCGCCATTTTCCATTAGCAGTAGCCTGTCGCAGTAAAGCGAGGCTAGATTCAAGTCATGAAAAATCGAGACCACCGTCAACTCCTCTTCTGCCGCCCATTTTTTTAGCAAATCCAACAGCTCTTTTTGAAAGCTAAGATCCAGATGGTTCGTCGGCTCATCAAGCAGCAGAATCCTCGGCTGCTGCGCCAGTGCCTGCGCAAGATAGACTCGTTGCCTTTCACCCCCGGACAGTTCAACAATTGATTTTTCCTGCAGATGGGTGATCCCTGTCTGTTCCATCACTTTGAGAACAATCTGCTCATCTTCCTCACTCCAGCTGTGGAACCAGCCTTTCTGGTGCGCATAACGGCCAAGCGAAACGGTTTCTTTCACACGATATGGGAACGCCTGGTCGGAATGCTGCGGCAGGACCGCCATCATCCTCGCCAGCTGCTTCGGTGAATACTGAGTCAACGGCCGGCTATCCAGCTCGATGGCACCTTTTCTGAATTCCAATGCACCGCTGATCATTTTTAACAGCGTCGTTTTCCCGCTTCCGTTCGGACCAAGAATTCCGAAAAGCTCCCCGTGGCCAACCTGAAAGGAGATGCCCTTCAGCACCTCGCCGCCTGCGTATCCGCCAGTTAAGCCATTCACAGTAATCATCGTCCAGCACTTCTTTCTCTGCGATTTCTCATTAAAATCAACGCAAAAACCGGAGCACCGATTAATGCTGTAATCACACCAATTGGCAATTCTGATGGAGCAATAATCGTCCGCGAGATTAGATCGGCTAGAATCAGAAATCCCCCGCCAATCAGCACCGATAATGGCAGTAAATGGCGATGGTCAGGGCCCCAGATAGTCCTTGTTAAATGGGGAATAACCAGGCCGACAAAGCCGATCGTTCCTGACACTGCAACAGCCGAACCGGTCAAAAGTGAACCGGACAGCAAAATCAACAGCTTGCGGCGCTCGACGTTGACACCGAGATGCTGTGCCCGCTCTTCTCCAAAGGACATCGCATTTAACTCCCTCGTATTTGCCAACAATATCACCAGTCCAATAAGGAAGAAAGGAAAAATGATTTTTATATATTCCCAGCCACGCATCGAGACGCTGCCAAGCAGCCAGCCAATAATTTGCCGCAGCTCCTCGCCAGATAGGGCAATCATCAATGAAATGAATGATCCAAGAAAGGAACTTAAAATGATTCCAGTTAATATAATTGTCTCCACCCTAAGCAGTCTGTCGACTTTTCGGGCAAAAAATAGCACAAACAACACAGTGGCAAATGCGAACAGAATGCTAAGCATCGGCAGGGTGAATGCTCCAACCATAGGCAGTGACACGCCAAAAAAAAGCGTTGCAACTGCTCCAATGGAGGCACCCGAAGAAATTCCAAGCGTATACGGGTCGGCAAGAGGGTTTCGCAGCAGACCCTGAAATGCAGAGCCGGCGATTGCAAGTGACGCACCAACTAGGCCTGCCAGCAAAACACGCGGCAGCCTAATTTCCATGACAATACTAGCATGCATTGGATCGATCCCCTGTCCCTGTAACCGGAAAATATCTGTAAAAATGATTTCTATAATAGTAGAGACAGGAATGGCTACCGTTCCAATTGCGATCCCCAGCAGCATCGAGCTGATCAAGAATGCCATCGCAAATACATAGGCTATTCCTTTATTATGTAAAATGATCCGGGTAAATGGCCTCATTTGCTCCCCCCATTTTTTCGAAAAATAACAAAAAGACATCTCCATCTGAAGCGGAGATGTCCGAGTAAGCAAATGTTTTTACAAAAAAGACATAAAGCTTGTCGACACCTCCCTATCCTCGTAGGTTGGCTTGGTACAATGGACAGGCAGGTCTCCTGGCTTATGGTCAATGCTCGCTGTGCCTTCCCATACATTTGTACAGTGGCATTTCTCAGCTTGCTCCCATTTACAGTGGCGGGACCGCGTTGGATTTTCACCAACCTTCCCTATTAAGTCTCGTTAAAAAGACACCTGTTCATTTCAATATGCAATGATCCATTCCAACTCATTATACACGATCTTCCAACAATCGCGGCAAAAATTTTGTTGTTCTACTTATTGTGCAAGCAAGCTCCATTCCTTTAACTTTTTATCAAAAACAATTCTGCCGTCCGGTTGGCTGCGACTTGCTTCTTTGTATTCATCATGCATGTCATCCATGTCGGCAAAATCTCCGATAATCCAGATTGGTATTTCCATCCTGTTGCGGTTCTGTTGCATCTGTTTCAGCGAAAGCACAGCCCCTTCCTTCAAAGCAGGGATCAACGCTTTAAGAATTTCTTTGCTTACTGATGGATAAGACTTTTTTTTGCGGATTCCAAGCAGCATTTTTTCCGGCTTCATTTCTCCGAGTTTGCTTGATAGAACATCGCCAAGCATGCGGTAAAAGTCATTGAAATTGCGATAATAGATCTTGTTGAACCAGCCATCTTCATTGGACAAATAAACAAACCGATTATTAAGCTGATTGTAAAATGGCAGCTTCAAATGATGCTTGATATGTCCAAGATAAAGGAGTTCGGCTATTTCTTGGGCGGTCAGCACGTTCAGCGCTTCCACTTCCTCAAAATCAATCCAGCAAAAGTCACCGAATGCATGTACATTCGCTTGTGCCAGCTTTTCAGCATTGTCACCAGGTACATATTCAAATAAAGTATGACTGTTAAATTCGCCATCCTCATAGCGATGCTTCAACAGCAACAGATGGGCAAATGGATCTTGTAACGACTTGAAAAATTCATGAAATTCGATTCCATGCGAAAGCACATAATGGTCCCGTTCGTTCATGTGGAGATATAGTAAATCCCTGCTATAAGGATGGTTCCTTTTCAACTGCAAAACCTCCTGGAGAATTCTAAGCTTCAGAACGACAGCTTCTTCCATTCTAACAAAAACGCAGGGAAATATCTTTCTTCCGAGTCATAAATATTATCCACTCCACCTATAAAAAGAATCCCCTTGTTACAGAAACCAAACCCTCCCATCATTCGTCTAATCCATATCTGAGTCGATTCCCGAGTCAGGGGTTGTGAGCGTTAGCGTTGTCTGTTAACATAAAATGGTAGGAACTTTGCCTTTAGGGAAAACGAAACCAGATAGTCGATTATTAGGAAAACGAATGGAACCGGGTGGAGCGAATGGATACAACGACTAAAAAATATGATCGTTTTGATTGGACACTGACACTGCTCCTATTGCTGTTTTTTCTAACCAGCTGCCTTGCGATTTATAGCGCTCAGAAAACCGGGCAATATATTGGGCAGAACTTTTTAAGTAGGCAAATATTCTGGTATATCGTTGGTTCAGGAATCATTGCAGTAGTCATGATGTTTGACAGTGAACAATACCGTAAACTCTCCTGGTATTTATATGGATTCGGGATTTTTCTGCTCATCTTCCTATTTTTCGCCCCTGCCAGCATTGCTGAAGAAAGAAACGGGGCAAAAAGCTGGTTTTTCATCGAACCACTTGGATCATTCCAGCCATCTGAATTCATGAAAGTCTTTTTGATTCTAGCCTTGAGCAGTGCCATCTATGCCCATCATCAAAACCATCCTAGCAGGACCCTCCAAACTGATTTCCTGCTGTTCGTCAAACTTGGAGTCATTACCGCCTTGCCGCTGGGACTGATTTTAATGCAGCCTGATCTCGGAACATCTCTTGTAATCATAGCGATTTTTACTGGAATCATCCTCGTCTCAGGCATCACCTGGGCTATCATCCTGCCTCTCTATGGAAGCGGAGCCGCAATAGGAGCCAGCATTCTTTATCTCGTCATTTGGAAGCCGGAAATTCTGAAAGAATATCTCGGAGTAAAAACGTATCAATTTGGCCGCATCTATGCCTGGCTTGATCCGGAGAGCTACCCGGAATACGGTTACCATCTGTTGAAATCCCTTAGTGCGATTGGCTCTGGCATGCTGACAGGAAAAGGAATCAATGGCAGTGAAGTCTATATTCCCGAAAGCCATACGGACTTTATTTTCAGCGTCATTGGTGAAGAATTTGGCTTTATCGGCGGCAGTTTTGTTATCAGCCTTTATTTCCTGCTCATCTACCACCTGACCAAAACAGCACTGGATACGAATGACCCTTTTAACATTTATATTAGTACAGGGGTTATCAGCATGATTGCCTTCCATGTCTTTCAAAATATCGGAATGACCATTCAGCTGCTGCCGATTACGGGGATCCCGTTGCCTTTCATCAGTTATGGCGGAAGTTCGTTGATGGGCAATATGATGGCAATGGGGCTGATCTATGGGATAAGGTTCCATCATAAAACCTATATGTTTGCTTCAAAAGACAGAAGTTTCGGTCTGTAATTTGATGGGATCATAAACAAAAAAAGGCTGAGCAACTCAGCTTTTTTTCATGGAATGATGGCGGATCGCTTGTCAGGCCTTACCATATGGCTTCAGTGCTTCTTCTTTATTTTACCGATCCCAAACCTCATTATGTAGTTAACTAAAATTGTCGATGAAAAATATGACGAGAAGAACGATGAAGGCATAAAAACTAAGATGCAGCAGTATAGTAGTGAAAAAATCTTTCAGTTTGTCAAATGAAAAAGGTTCACTTTTTCTTACCCTTGCTCTCATATCCAGCTTATCCTCCCTAGAAATACTATCCATTAAGTCCATTTTTTTCTTTTTATCATAGCATAATTTGGGGGAATTGTGACGGAAATCTCAGCCGCAGGGCAGCAAGATCATAAAAATTGTCCCCTTTCCTTCTTCACTCTCGACCTTGATTTTGCCCCTCATTCTTTGGATGATATCATAGGAAATCATCATCCCGAGGCCAGTACCTTTTTCCTTTGTTGAGTAGTATGGATGACCGAGCCGGGCGAGCTGTTCCTTTGTCATGCCAATGCCCTCGTCCCGAAATTGGATCCTTACATAACCCTTATCAACCTTAGCAATGATATAAATACTGCCTCCTGAAGGCATTGCCTCAATCCCATTTTTCAGGATATTGACAAATACCTGCCTGATTTCATGGGCATCCCCTTTAATGCAAAGACTATTATCAATTGCTTCTACCAGCTCTGTGTTTCTGAGATGAGAATAGGACCTCATGAACGCGGTCGTTTCTTTCAAAATGGTGCTTAGGTCGATTGGATTCATGGACCCTGTATTTGGTTTGGCCAGCGCCAAAAAGTTATTGATGATTGTCTGGGTCCTGTCAAGCTCTTGGAGAGAAATGGAAATGAAAAGATTCTGATCGTCACTCAGGTTCCTATCTCCCTGCAAAACTTGCATGAAGCCTCTGATTGTCGTCATTGGATTGCGGATTTCATGGGCGACGGATGCAGCCAGCTGACTGATGGCCGAGAATTTTTCTGCCTTATGTAGATCATGCATCAGCTTAAGCTGTAAGTTGGTCATTTCCATGATATAAATGATAAACGATAAAGCAAGGAAGGAAACAAGTGAAAAGACGAGTAAATACATCCAGGCATCGGCATGGCCAGATTTGATCAATGCAGCAAGCCTTGTAGGGGTTATTAAACTATAGACAAAAATACCTAGAATGATTTTCCTGCTGACCGTCGATTTATTATAAGTCTTTTCCAACGCAAAAAACAAAAGGAAGATGATCCCGTAGTTGATGGTTAAAACAAGCAGTCCGTCGATGTCCATCAGGCTTTGCAATAGCAATAGTGCCGCTATCAGGAGAAGTCCATCCTTCTTGCCTAAATAGAAGAAAGCGATAAAGATAGGTATCAGCTTGAAATCAAACTCCATGCCTTCTTGGAATTTGACAGGCAATGCCATTGTCACGAGCAGCGTCACAAGGATTGCCATTTTAAAGATTTGTTTCTTATAATCCGAACGCTTTTGCATCCACAAAAAATTGTACATGAAGCCAAGTGAAAGCATCATCAAAAAATGCAAAATCAAATCTTTTATGAAATCTATCATTTTATCCCCCGGGATTCTATGATTATGAAAAATTGCCTAGTACTATTATCTACCGGATAGGACGATTGATCAACGGAAAATTCTGAAATCCCTCCAAATTAGATGGAATCCCACTGCTAACTAATTATTCCAGCTACAACAAGACGCGCACCAAAAAAACAAGCCCTGATCAGATCAGGGCTTGTTTGTATGGGCTAATCCGTTATTATAATTTTGTAACGTTAGCTGCTTGAGGTCCACGAGCACCTTGCTCAACGTCGAAAGATACTTCTTGGCCTTCTTCAAGAGACTTGAAGCCTTCGCCTTGGATAGCTGAGAAGTGTACGAAAACGTCCTCTCCACCTTCACGCTCGATGAATCCGAAACCTTTTTCTGCGTTGAACCATTTTACTTTACCGTTTTCCATTTTTGTTGCCTCCTAGTGTGATATCCACACAATTTGTTACTATTCTTGTTTCAGTTAATCCAGGCGAATCAAGCAGTGCATGTTCTTTCCTTGCATACCGAACAAAAATAATCCTCCTTAATAATAACAGACCAGGAAGCGAAGTGCAAGTATTAAGGGAATTAGGAAATTTGTAAAAACCAAAAAACAGCTGTTATTTACAAATGGGAACGTTAAAAATGTGATATAATAAGGTGAATATGAAAGGGCGTGGCTAATTGAAAAGCGCAAGCAACCTTTATAAGTCTGGTCAATCTGTCAGTATCAAAGAAACCGGTGAAAAAGTGACTATTATGAAATCTCAATATGTAAAAAACATGAAAAGATACTCATACACAGTTAAAGAGTATCCGGCCACCTTCTATTTTGAGGAAGAATTATTAAAAATCTAGGTATTGAAAAGTGTGCCAAGGCGAGCACGCTTTTTTTTACTTTATACTAACTGATAAACAAACGCAAACCTTATCGACCATCTTTACATCATTTATATGTTCTCCACACAACCTGTCCTAATTAGGCGTTGGTTCCTCCGAAAACATTTGGATCCTTCCTGGACTGCTCCATATACCGCGTCCCGTTCTTCTTCTAAAAACTTTGCCAGATCGAGTATGCCAAATTCCCCTGCTTTAGCTAAAACAAAGTCCCAAAAGTTATGTTTCTTGTGCTTCTCTTTTCTGACCGCTTTTCTCCTATTTATTTTTGCACTTTTTCAGATGTCCTTCCAAGATCTCCGTCCTGCCCTTCTTTTTAGAGTAGCTTATTTTTTCGTTCCTTCTCGTTTACCGAGCACGAACATGACCAACCCCGATTTTAAATTTTCGGCAGAAAGGCCCCAACCTTTTTAAAAATTAATCCAGCTTAAATCCCAACTACTATTATATTTTGAAATAACTGGTATATTGTAATGTCAATTGGCATTACCAACATGTGAACTGGTGATGAAACCACTCCAACCGTCGATAAATTCCCTCTAACCGTCGATAAAACCGCCACAACCGTTGATATTTTCTCTCTAACCGTCGATAAAACCGCCACAACCGTTGATATCTGCGATCAGCCTGTAGCCCCTTCCATTCTGTGTCGAGTTTATCTGTGTACAAGTAATCGTTCACACCCAGCTGGACAAGCTGTAAGAGTTTCTCAGCAGGTGTTCTTTTACTAGCTTAATTAGTTCGGACAACTCATCTCTTTTCTTCTGCGACAGAATAAATAGACAGAAAATTATTTAATTATGCATATTTTAAATTTACAAATTTTTCAGATATATTTATAATAATATACATACTATGAATACAGGAGGAGGAATGGGAGATTCATTATTTATTATTCACTAATTTAGGGAGGGAAAAGGAATGACTACGAATGCGCCAATGATAAAAAAACAAACGACGAAGATGGAAAACTCCATTGATTACTCAGCGATTGTCCAGTCTGAAAAATTCCAGCAGCTGCTAAAGGAAAAAAGAAACTTTTTGCTGCCGTTTTCTTTATTTTTTTTAGCATTTTACTTTACGCTTCCTATTCTGACCGCTTACTCTACCGTTTTAAATACACCTGCTTTTGGTGCGATTAGCTGGGCTTGGGTATTTGCATTTGCTCAATTTATCATGACATGGTCTTTGTGCATCATTTATACAAAACGTGCCGCTAAATTTGATGAAATTGTCGAAGAAATAAAAAGCAAGTACGCCAGGGGGAATCTTTCTTGAATACATTGGCATTTACCTTGTTTCTTTTAATCGTTGGACTCACTCTTGTCATTACTTATTTCGCTTCGAAGCGTACTAAGACTACAAGCGATTTTTATACCGCTGACAGCAGTTTGACTGGTTTTCAAAACGGTCTTGCTATCGCAGGCGATTACATGTCTGCTGCATCTTTCCTTGGTATAGCTGGGATGATTGCCCTGTCTGGTTTTGATGGCTTCTTTTACAGTATCGGCTTTCTTGTTGCTTATCTGGTAGTCCTTTATCTGATCGCTGAGCCACTCAGAAACTTAGGAAAGTATACAATGGCTGATATGATTGCTGCTCGTTTTGATGATAAAAAAATTCGTGGTGTGGCAGCTTTAAATACCATTACTATCTCTATTTTTTATATGATTGCACAGTTAGTTGGGGCAGGTGCACTTATTAAATTATTATTGGGGATCGATTATCTGTATTCTGTGTTGATTGTCGGTGCGCTAATGACTGTTTATGTTGTGTTTGGCGGAATGACCGCCACCAGCTGGGTACAGATCGTAAAAGCCGGTCTGCTAATGATCGGCACATTCATTATTTCGATTATCGTCTTTGCGAAATTTGACTTCAGTGTCCTTAATATGTTCAATGAAATGAAAACGGCTACACCGCTTGGAGATAGCTTTCTTAATCCTGGGAACAAGTTCACAAGTCCTTTGGATACCATTTCCTTGAATCTGGCACTTATTCTCGGTACTGCAGGCCTGCCGCATATTCTGATCCGTTTCTTTACTGTAAAAGACGCGGTGACTGCACGAAAATCAGTTGTGTATGCAACCTGGATCATCGGAGTATTTTATGTTATGACCGTTTTCCTCGGCTTTGGCGCAGCAGCTTTCGTTGGATACGATAATATTGTCGCCGCAAATGCAGCTGGCAATATGGCTGCTCCTCTGCTTGCACAAGCGCTCGGAGGCGATTTCCTGTTTGCGTTTATTTCGGCTGTAGCATTCGCTACGATTCTTGCAGTAGTTGCCGGCCTTGTCCTTTCAGCTGCCTCCGCCTTTGCCCATGACTTTTATGGACATATCATGCGCCGAGGGCAAGCTACCGAAAGAGAGCAGATGGTTGCAGCAAAACTCGCATCCGTTGGAGTTGCAGTCCTATCTATCATCCTTGCCTTATTTGCCCAGAAGCTAAATGTGGCTTTTCTTGTCGCATTGGCCTTCGCAGTTGCTGCGAGTGCAAACTTGCCTGTTCTTATCTTCACAATTTTTTGGAAGCGCTTTAACACCACTGGGGCTATTACCGGAATGTTGGTTGGACTGATAAGTTCCCTGTTCCTCGTGGCAATCAGTCCGAATGTCTGGTCACCAGAAGCAGGTGCAGCCATCCTTGTCGGTGATCCACTGATCAGCCTGACCAATCCTGGAATCATTTCCATTCCTCTAGGCTTTCTCAGCGCTTATCTTGGAACGGTTCTGTCCACTAAAAAAGAGGATGCTAAGAAATATGATGAAATTCTGGTAAAAGCAAATACAGGTCTTTAATCACAAAAAAGAGCAAGCAAAAAACCGTTCCCTAATTAGGAACGGTTTTCTTAATTAATGGCCTCCCAGATAGGCCATTTTAATTTGTTCGCTTGCATTTAATTCATCTGGCGTGCCAGATAGGACAACGCGGCCGGTTTCGATGACATAGGCTCTGTTGGCGATCGACAGGGCCATATGGGCGTTTTGCTCGACAAGCAGGATTGTTGTTCCGGTTGCATTGATTTCCTCGATGATTCTAAAAATCGTTTTCACAAGCAATGGTGCAAGGCCCATTGACGGCTCATCGAGTACTAGCAGCCTTGGTCGCGCCATCAAGGCGCGCCCCATAGCCAGCATTTGCTGTTCACCGCCTGACAGGGTGCCCGCTAACTGTTTTCGGCGTTCCATAAGCCTTGGAAAAAGCTCAAACACTCTGCCAAAATCCTCTTTTATTCCTTCCTTATCTTTTCTAAGGTATGCCCCTAAATCGAGATTTTCCTCAACGGTCATATTAGCAAAAACTCGGCGGCCCTCCGGCACATGAGAGATTCCCATTTTTACGATCGATTGTGCTGCCTTTCCGGCAATCGATTGGCCTTCATAAATGATCTGCCCCTGCTTAGGTTTTAAAAGCCCTGAAATGGTTTTGAGCAGCGTGCTTTTACCTGCACCATTTGCTCCAATCAAAGTAACGATTTCCCCTTGATTAATTTCCAGGGATACCCCTTTCAAAGCTTGTATATTTCCATAATAAACATTGATTCCTTCTACCTTCAGCATTATGAAACCTCCTCCCCCAGGTACGCTTCGATCACCTTCGGATTATTCCTAATTTCTTCAGGTGTACCGTTGGCAATCAACTGGCCGTGATCCAATACATATATCCGTTCGCATACTCCCATAACAAGTCCCATATCGTGTTCAATCAGCAAAACTGTCAAATCAAACTTTTCGCGGATTAGCGCAATAAGGTTCATCAGTTCTTTTGTTTCCTGGGGATTCATCCCTGCCGCCGGCTCATCCAGCAGCAGCAATTTGGGATTCGCAGCGAGAGCCCGGGCAATCTCCAAACGCCGTTGCTGCCCATATGGGAGGTTATTCGCTTTTTCATCCTTATAACGGTCAAGCCCAAAAATTTTAAGGAAGTCTACCGCTTTATCATCCATCTCTTTTTCACCGGAAAAATGAGACGGCAATCGGAAGATCGAACTTAGGATAGAATGCTTTGCAAGGGAATGGTATGCCACTTTTACATTATCAATCACGGATAACTCCCCAAATAGGCGGATATTCTGAAATGTTCGGCTGATGCCTTTCCTTGTTATTCTATACGGTGCCAGGTTATGAAGCTTTTCTCCGTTCAGAAGAATGCTCCCTTCTGTTGGTACATAAACTCCTGTGAGAAGGTTGAAGAAAGTGGTTTTCCCAGCACCGTTCGGGCCAATGAGACCGACAAGCTCTCCTTGGAACAGTTCAACATTGACATCGGCCACTGCTCTCAGGCCGCCAAACCTGATTCCGGCATTATCTACTTTAAGCAACGGTGTGCTTTGAGTCATCTTGTGTTCCTCCTTCAGCTGCCTTTCGCTTCTTAAACAGGGAAGTAATTTCACGTGTTCCCATTAAACCTTGTGGCCTGTACAGCATCGTAACGATCAGCACAAGGCTATAAATGATCATCCTCGTCTCAGGATATTCCTGCAAGAATGTTGAAATAATTGTGAGCAGGATTGCAGCAATGACAGAACCCGAAAGGCTTCCAAGCCCGCCGAGTACGACGAAAATCAGGATATCAAATGATTTTAGAAAGCCGAAATTGGATGGCTGAATAATGTAAAAATTGTGGGCATAGAGCGCCCCAGCTATCCCTGCAAAGAAAGCACCGATCGCAAATGCAACTACTTTATAAAGAGTTGTATTGATTCCCATTGCATCGGCAGCTGTTTCATCTTCCCTTATGGAAATACAGGCCCGGCCATGAGTTGAATTAGTGAAGTTGACAATGACGATAATCGCAATTAGCATACAGGTAAACGCCCAACCCCATGTGGTTAAATGCGAAACTTGCATGCCGCTTGCCCCGCCGACATAGTCGACATTAAGAAGCACAATCCGGACAATTTCGCCGAATCCTAATGTAGCAATCGCAAGATAATCCCCCTTCAGGCGCAAGCTCGGAATACCAATGAGAAGTCCTGTAAATGCAGCCGTTAGCCCCGCTACTATGATCGCGGCAGCAAAAGGAAGCTGCAGCTTCATCGTAATGATAGCTGATGCGTAGGCTCCGACAGCTAAGAACCCGGCATGGCCTATTGAAAATTGGCCCGTAATCCCTATAATAAGGTGCAAGCTGACGGCAAGGATAATGTTGATCGCAACAAATATAATTGTATTTACATAGAAACCATTTAGCATACCTGTGATTATCAATGCTTGTATGATTCCGAACGCGGCCAGAGACAGCAGGATAAAGAACCAGAAGCTTTTTGATTGCTTGAAAAGTTTCATACCTAGTCCTCCCCTTTACACTTTCTCTTTTATGTTTTTCCCGAACAAACCAGACGGACGGAAAATCAAAATAAGGATAAGGACGATAAAGGCAACTCCATCACGCCATAATGAATAACCAAATGCTGAAACAAGCGCCTCGATGACCCCAAGCAGCAGGCCGCCGACCATCGCTCCAGGAATGATGCCGATCCCGCCAAGAACTGCGGCGACAAAAGCCTTCAATCCAGGGATAATTCCCATTAGCGGTTCAATTTTAATATAGTAAGTACCGAAAATAACGCCAGCTGCACCTGCAAGTGCAGAACCAATCGCAAATGTTGCCGAAATTGTATTATCAACATTTATCCCCATTAGCTTGGCTGCCTCTGCATCATAGGAGACTGCGCGCATCGCCTTACCGATTTTTGTCTTATGAACGATAAATTGGAGAATAACCATAAGTGCTACAGATACACCAAGAATAAATAGAGATTGGCTCGAAATAGATAAACCAAAAATGTCAATCGTTTCTTTTGGCAGCACATCTCCTGGATATGCTTCTGGTTGCGCACCTCGTGCATAAATGACGCCATACTCAATCAGCAGCGATACTCCAATTGCTGTGATCAACGCCGCTATGCGAGTTGCATTCCGCAGAGGCTTATATGCAACACGTTCGATGAGCATTCCGAACAAAGCGCAAGCTGCCATGGATATTAACAGTGCTGGGAAAAAGGATAATTCCAATATTTTAATAGCATAGAAGCCCACAAAGGCCCCTACCATAAAAACGTCTCCATGTGCAAAATTAATTAATTTTACGATGCCATAAACCATTGTATAGCCCAAGGCAATCAAGGCATAAATGCTACCCAACGAAATTCCATTCACCAATTGCTGTACAAGTTCCATAATGAACTCCCCTTGAATGCATTTTCAATTCAGTGTTTTTTTAAAATGGGGCTAAAATAAGTAAGAAAAGGAGGACATCGACAGCCCCCCTTTTCCATCTCCTGCTTATTCAGGAGCCACGTTTGTTTTGAAGTTTTGCTGGCCATCTTCATAAACAAGAATGGCAGCAGATTTAATAGGGTCATGGTTTTTATCTAATGTAAGTTTTCCGGAAACTAATTGAAGATCTTGTGTTTCCTCTAATGCCGCTTGGATCTTTGCCGGGTCAGTGCTTCCCGCGCGCTTAATTGCATCTGCAAGATAGTAAGCTGTGTCATAGCCAAGCGCTGCAAAGGCGTCCGGGCTCTTGCCATCGTACTTGCCTTTGAATGCTTCTACAAATTTCTGAATATTCTCTGATTTGTCTCCAGACGAATAGTGATTGGTAATATATGTGTTATTAAGAGCCTCTCCTCCAGCGATTTCTATCAGCTTAGGAGAATCCCAGCCATCTCCACCCATGAAAGGAACATCAATTCCAAGTTCACGAGCCTGCTTAATGATTAAACCAACTTCTTCATAGTAACCCGGCAGGAAGATGAAATCCGGATTTGCTGATTTGATTCGAGTCAAAGTAGCGCTGAAATCTGTATCCTTAGCCACATAAGCTTCCTCAGCCACAATTTCTCCCTTGTATGCTTTTTTGAATGAAGCTGCAAGCCCTTTTGAGTAATCACTTGCACTGTCAATGAATATAGCAGCTTTTTTCGATCCCAAGTCTTTTTCTGCAAAATTCGCTGCTACTGTCCCCTGGAACGGGTCAATGAAGCAAGTCCTGAACACATAATCATTGAGCTTGCCGTCTTTATTCGTGATATCAGGATTTGTTCCAGTTGGAGTAATAAGCGGAACTTTGTTATCCTGGGCAACTTGCACCTGGGCAAGGGTATTTGTTGAAGTAGCTGCACCTATGATGGCCACTACCTTATCCTGGTTAACCAGCTTGATAGCGCCGTTGGTTGCTTCTGCAGCATCTGATTTGTTATCTACTTTTACAAGCTCAATTTTTTTGCCGTCAATCCCGTCTTTATTGATTTCTTCCAGAGCGAGTTCTAGGCCTTCTGAAATGGATTGTCCATAAGATGCCACCCCGCCAGAGAGTTCAATGTTTGCGCCGACTTTAATCGTGTCGCTCGACCCTCCGCTGCTCTGTGTCCCGCCACAGCCAGCCAGTGCCCCGGCTATTAACGAAAACGAAAGAAAAATCCCAGCCAATCTTCTTTTTCTCATTTCTTTTCCCCCTAAAAACTTGATATCACAATTTTGTCAATAAAACTAATATTCACACAAATTGTACATTATTCTAGTATGTTTCGTCTAGTACTAAAATATTTTTTACAAGCATCTCTTTTCCCCTCGTCGCAAAAAAGGGGAAATAAAAATATTATTTCCTTCCATTTTTTATACAACCAATCTGCACTTCTAATAAACTTACAATGGAAGAAAGGCGGAGATTACCACTTAATCAAAAAACAAGTTTTAAGGTAAAATAAGGAAATTCATCAACTCCTTGTGATAGAAAACCTTTGAGAAATAATAGATTATGTCTTACAATGTGAATAATGATGATAGGACATGCCATTTTCTTATAATGGCCTCTGGAAACAATTGATTGATAAGAACCTGACAAAAGAAGAATGCGAAAAACACTGAAGTTTTCTCCCTCCAAAATTGCTAAAATGGGAAAAGGGGAGAATGTATCAATGGACGTGATCGAGCGTGTATGCAGCCATTTCCAATGCTCCATCGAAGAAATTGTACAGTACATACAAGAAGGGGAGGATGAACACGATGAACGAGGAAATCTTGAAGCAAATTCTATCTGAAATTAAAGGGGTGAAACACGGGCAGGAACAACTAGAAAAGAAAATGGAAGCACGCTTCAACACGGTAGATAACCGCCTAGAAAGCATCGAGCAAACGCTAGTGCGAATGGAAGCCGACCAGCCGGAAGATATCACGGCCCTGATTAAACAGATCAACGGCAAACTTGAGGATAAAGACTATGACGTTCAGGCCCTTAACAAGCGAGTTTTCAAAGTAGAATCAGAAATCGAAAAAATAACGCAGCAATAACGTTCATTCCGGTGGGCGTTTTTTTAATACGTCCAAAGTTGGCTGCATTGACTCGCAAACTTGGCGAGTGAGATGGAGGACTAAGCAGAATTGTCGAGTCCACAATTTCGTGGAGTCAAACCCAAGACATAAGACACATTATGCAAACTACATACATACTTTGTTCCCTTGGTTAATTTAAAACCTTCACGATGTTTTTCAGGCACTTCTTTTACTTTATTTGGCATCATAACATCAATGATACACAGATGAATGGTGCATTCAGATAAAATATTCACAGCTTCTACACCATCGTTTGCTTCAAGAACTGTATAACCCTCTTTTTTTAAATAGATTGCGACAAGTTCCCTAATGAAAAGATTGCCCGTACCGTCATGATCGAAAAGGGTAAATGTACCATTTTTATTTTGATCATTTTCAGTAAAAGTGAAAGTGGATGACATATATCCATCACTAGTTATACTTGAAATTTTGTCATTTTTATCAAAAATACGGTTTACCGAGATATTTTTATTCCAGAAAAGTACGTGCTTGTGATAGGGTTATCGTTTTTGTCGTAAACATAAGATAGCTTCTTTCCGCTCGAATCACTTCTTTCAGTTATTCTTTCATCCGCATCATATTCATAGTTAGTAGTAACACCTGTTAGAAGATTCTTTTCACTAATAGGGTTGCCATTGGCATCATAGGAAAACTCATAACGCTTCACTCCGTTATGGAAAGTGGCAGTTTTTCGGTTGACATTATCATACCTGTGTTCAATTGCACTCCCGTTTGGAGAAATAGTTTTTGTTTTGTTTTCCGTTAGGTCGTACTCATAGAAAATGGAACGGCCCAAGGCATGAGTCAAAGATGTGATATCATCTCTTTCGTTATAGGTAGACGTTATCTTTTGCCCATTTGCATTTTTGGTTCCGGTATGGTTTCCGGACTGGTCGTATTCATACGTTGTCAAGCGGTCATATTCATCGGTTACCTTTGTCAGGTTGTCATTGGCATCATGTTCATATCGTCGAGTAACTCCCCCAACCGTTTCTGGTGAGGTTCCCAATAGAATCATATATTTTCCATACATTGTTGCCATTCGGATCTGTACTGTTGATAACGTAGTTTCCTAGAGAATCGTAGGTCAATTTTGAACGAATGGATCCAATTTGGGCTTTGGCTGCATCGAACCAATCAGTTCCAGTCTGATCTTTAGACTGATAATATATCGTTAACGATTTAAAATCCTTCGAAGTCGCAAATCTTAAGGAAACGTGTTGCCAATCATGAGATTTACTCTTATCAAAATCACCGTTTACCCATTGAATAGTACCATCTGTATAATTAATAGCTACATTCATCTGATAAAGACCTGCAGAAGCAGTAGGAGCATCAACTTTTGAAAACCCGGATACGGTAATATCCTTTCCGGCTGTACCATTCACTTTCAGTTCCTGGCGAATAAACTTGTCCACTCCACGCTGTCCGGTCAACTCGATGGATTTGGCTCCTGTATAAGCTGTAGTAGAATCTACTCCATCGGAAAATGTTAGGGTTCCTGGTAAGTACCAGCCGTCAGGCACTCCATTGTTTTCCGAATCAAATTCAAAATTGCTGTTTTCGATTAGGTTAAACGCCCCGTAATACTCCTCCTCAATTTGTAGGCCGTCAAAGAAGTAATCTCCATTTCCGGCATTGACATACGCCTTTAGCGTCATGAAGGTTGTATCGACCGGAAGATCTTCCGGGTTGATGACAAAGTGCATCCTTTCCACGCCGGTTGTCCCTTTCAGCATGGCGCTGCTTACCGTCTGGGTCGTCTGTCCGCTTGCGTTGCCGCCGGTGATCACAAGCTTGGCATTTGAATTTGTGTTGGTGGTTTTGATATATCCGCTGACTACATACTTCTTTTTCGGATCATAGGCAACCCGGTCACTTTCGACGGCTACAGCTGTGGACGGATTCGAAATTTGATTTGTTTTGAACCTAATTTCGCCTTCTGTACGGCAGCCCCGCAAATGCCACAATCGGGAAAAGAGCTACATTAGTAAGGTAGCTCTTTGTAATATTCAAGACTGTTTTAATTTTTAGACGTATAGATTACTTGAGTTCCTGCAATTAGATCATGTATAGATCGTTTATCTTTTCGTAATCCTACCATAAATGCACTGATAATGAATGCAATTCCAAGTGTTACAACATAAACAAGCGAAGCTAAAATGTATCTTTTCAATGTTGTACCAATTCCAACCTTTTTACCATCTGTACGAACAATTTTAATCCCTACTACTCTTTTACCAACTGTAAAACCTGACCATATCACAGGGATAATGAGATAATATAAAAAATTAATGCTATTTACAAATATTTCTGTGGCGATGTCAGATACACCTATTAACATACAAAGAAGATAAAGTGGTATAAGTAATAATCCGTCAATAATAATTGATCCTAATCGAATCCAAAATCCTGCTGCTTTATGTTCATTCATGTTGTTTATTCTACCTTTCTAATATTATTCGTCCATATTTTACTGTTTTATTTTACAATTACTTATAGGAAAAAGAAAGTTAGCTTTTCCTAATATATAACCCATAATCATGCCACTTTTTCATAACTGTTAAGTGTTCTTCTTTTCCGACTATATACTGTGAAGGACAAGTTAATCTCAAAATTATTTATACAATCGATTAGGTGCATAACTTACTTCCTGCAACTAATCGATTATTTTGTATACTTAAATCTTATTAAAGATAATCTGTAAGTCTAAGGTTATATGCACTTAACAACTGCTCTTGTAAGTCACTTAAGAAGTACTCTATAGCCTCAATTAGTATTTCAATAGGGATACTCTTCTGAAACTCAAATTCTTGCCATCTTGAATAAATTCCCCAACCATTGTTTGTATAAATGAATTCTAAAAGGGGACCTTCATCATCATCCATTGTAATATATTCAAAACTTTCAATATCGTTTAATTTTATTTTTTGAAGCCATTTCTTTAAAGCAATACCCAACTCTAGCAACAAAATATATTGTTCATTAAAAAACAATCGTTCATTAACTAAAATTTGAAATAGACCCTCTATTTCGGATATTACTTATAATTTCGATTAAGAATCAATTCTTCTTCGATTTTATTATTCAAATAGATCTTAAATTTAAATTTTATTTTATCGGATAGGCTGTCCATACTTTTCCGTCAACTCCTATAAAACTTTAACTCTCGTTTCACCTATTTGTTCCAATTTTCCGTCCCATATTAGTAATGACTACATAAGAATTAGGCTGGTTATTAGGTGAAAATTGTGCATTACGCGATTTGAGTGCAACAGAAATTATTCTTCTTGCTTCTCTTTGGCTAGACGTATTAAATTTTCTCCATTTGCCTCCTGTATTTGATAAAATGCTTACTCTTAACTGTAAAGCTTCCGACTTTTTTAGCTGCTTTTATATTCAGCTTTAGACGCTTTCTTTATAACGCTACCATTAACTAATTTTAGATACTTGGAAATCTTTCCGACTTTAATAAAGTTATCTGCTACTGCCCAAGAAACATGATCATCTTCAAATCCATGGAATGTATCTCTCGAGATGAAACGTCCTGTATCTGAATTGTAATAACGAGCCATTAAATAGTACAGACTACTAGCCTTCATATATTGAAAATTGCAGTCAAGACACTGAAACCTTGAAGAAGGGACTTCAAGGTTTCAGCTAGAATTATTTAAAATCTTTTATTTTTTCAAGTTGTTTATTAATATCCCAGCATTTTGGTTTTTTCTTAGGGTTAAACCAAGGGTAACCTTCTTCTATCCACTTATTCCGAAAGGCCTGAAAGGAAAATCCCTGATCATCATCGTCATAGCCAGATTGAAATCCACAGCAATGACATATAACAAACATCGGTTCTCCAGTGTCAAGATACATAGGTTCTTCCAACTTATTAAATCCACAAACTGGACATTCGTACATTTCTATCACCTCTAAATTACTTTAGACCCTTAAAATAATTCCAACCTCTACTTGGTTTGAACAATGTTCCAATATATTTACCATCATGAATTATTACTAGTTCATTTGTAGATTTTTTATATTTTGCAGTTCTACCACCAGAAAGCACTCTGACAAATACATTTTTGTTATCACCTTTAGCATTAGCTAAATTTCTTGCTCTATCTAAATATTGTTGCTTTGATATTTTCCCAAATTCCTTTTGTTTGATAACATGCTTATCAAAGTGTGAATTAAAATTTTTAAAAGCTGTTATACTTTTAGAAAACTTAATCAGGCTTAGGAATTTTGATATTTTCCCTACTTTAATAAAATTCCCTGCAACAGCCCACGCAACTGCTGATGCTAGTTTGTAACCTCTTTTTCCCTGTGCATAAGCTTTTTTATATGCCATATAACCATCATACGTCGCCATCGCCGCATTAAACACTAACCAAACCCAATTACCATCATGGTCCACGTAACGAACTGGATTCCCATGAGCATAAGCATATTGGTTTAACGACTTTGGATCATCCTCAAATCCATGGAAAGTATCTCTCGTAATGAAACGGCCTGTATCCGTATCATAATAGCGAGCGTTTAAATAGTATAAACCAGAAGACTCATCATATCGATAACTCGCATAACGATAAGGATTGGAAGTTGCCATTGTTCCTGTTTGTGACAGGATATTACCCCATGCATCATAATTATACTCAGCAACGGTATTTCCACTTGTATCTGTTAAAGCAATGACATCACCGTGGCCATTTAAGTGGTAATAATACGTTTTACCGCCTTTTGTCATTGTGACGGGGTTACCTTCCTGATCCCACGTATATTCTATAAGGATGTTATTATTTCCATCTGTTTCGTAAATAACTTTATCCCCATCATAATAGAAGTGAACGGTTCCACCAGAAGTGGTTATGCTCTTACGGCGGCCTTGATCATCATAGGTAAAAGTTGCAATGGAAGCACCATTTTTATCTTTCACCTCGACGAGGCGATTTTCTTCGTTGTAAATAAATGTTTTGTCACCGTTATTCGTCAGGTTTCCATTTGCATCATATGTTTGTACTTTACCATTATTGTTCGTTAACTGATTAGCACCATCGTAAGTGTAAGACGTAGTAGTAGATGTTGTTCTTTTTGTCTCAACTTTCTTTATACGGTTACCAACTGAATCATACTCATAAGAAATTATCGTTCCATCTTTTAGGATCTCTTTTGTTAATCGGTTTAACGTATCGTACTGATAAGAAAGATTTCCATCATTTGTAGTGACACCCGTCCAGTTCCCATTAGCATCATACGTATAGATAAACTTATCGATAACCCCACCAGTTGCATTGTAATTGATTACCGACTGAAGACGGTTGTTGCTTTCATACTCATAAGAAGAGTACGTCCCGTTTGCGCGCTTTTCGGAAATTACATTCCCGCGCTCATCATAAACAAAGCGTACAATATTGGAATTACTACGAGACATAGCGATTAACTGGTCAAGTTTATTATAGGTAAATTCATTCGTAAACTGATTTGTACCGACTGTTGCAGTTAAAGCAGTTGTATTTCCATTATCGTCATAGCTGTAAGCAATCTTATTAGATGTACCTTCTGCCTTTTCCGTTATCTTTTTATTCTTGTCGTAGGTGTAAGTTGTTGTTTTTCCTGCTGCATCGGTTACGGACGTAATGTTTCCATTAGCATCATATCCATAGCGCCATTTCTCGACACCATTGTAAAGAACCTTTTCTAAACGATTAAAAGCGTTAAATGTATTAGAAACCGTGCTCCCGTTTGGATATGTTACTTGAGTCTGATCCCCATTTTTATTGTATTCAAACTTGGTCACTTGATTTAATGGGTTAATAATTTGAGAAACTTCGTCAAACTCGTTGTACTCATACTTAGTAAGATTGTTTTTAGTATCAGTAACAGTCGTTCGATTACCAGTAGCATCATAACCATATTGAGTGACACCAAGGTTTGCCTGCGTCACTTTGGTTAACAAATCCCTGGAGTCAAATTCATAAGATGTTTTTTGACCTTTCCCATCCGTTACAGCGGTCTGATTTCCAACCGCATCATACTGATAAGAAACAGTATCTCCCAGTGGGTTTTTAATGCTGGTAACATAGTTTTCACTTGCATCATACGTGTTAGATGTATGAGATGCACCGGTTTCCAATCTCATCGCATCGAACCATGCGGTACCCTTCTGATTCCAGTAGTAATAATGGACATCGATTGAGTTGAACGCTTTAGTTGGTTTTACCTCAGCTGAGACATGTTGCCAGTCAGCTGCAGTTGTATTGAAGTCATTCGCATTATTCCAACCAACTGTGCCATCTGTGTAGTTAATCGCTACTTGTAAGTTATAGTAACCCCCGTTAGGGTCTACCCCAACTTGTTTGGACCATCCTGACAAGGTTAATCGGGTATTTTGATCACCGGAAATCGGAATCGATTGCTTAATAGATTTATTTATTCCAGCTTCACCGGTTAATTTATACGAGTATTTTCCCACGTAAGCTTCCGTATTATCCAGACCATCATTAGTGGAAAGATTGCTTCCTACCCAAAGGTAAGGTTTTCCATTCGTATCAAGCTGCTCAAAACTTGAATTCTCAACAAGGTTATAAGCACCAAGCACAGACCCTTTTTCTAATTGAACTCCATCAAAATATGCTGTTCCACTACCAGGATTCATACCAACTGAAACACGAATTGTGTCAGTTTTGCTTGGTACATCGCTTAATACAGCTTGGACTCTTGTCCAATCATGAGTTCCCTTTAAACCGTATGAGAATGTCGTTGGTTCAAGTGGCGTACCTTGAGCATCCAAGTATTCAATTTTAATTAACGCTGTATTAGTCGTATTTTCAGTTTTGATAAATGCACTGGCAATGTACTGATCACCTGCAACATATTTAATCTTTTCAGAGCTTACAATCGCCCAGCCAGTTGGATTAGAAATGCTAATTGCTTTCTTGCCAAACTTTTTAGTAGTTGACCAACCAAAATTGGCTGTTGTTCCATCTTTCATGAATTTTGTCCATTTGTCCGGCCAGTTATCGGCATTTTCGTCCATTTCAAAGCTGGCATTAAACAATTGATTATCCGTAACAGACATTGGGTGTGTAACATATTGCATATTCCCATTCGCAAAGTAACGTTGTGACACACTCTGTTGATATGGATCAATGGATTCAGTTGGATTATTTTTACTATCATAATCAATATTATCGATATTTTTGTTATAGTCCTGCTCTTCCACTAGATTATTAGCAGCGTCATAAGAGTATGTTTCATTCACCGGAGCTCCTGGAGTTGCAGGGTTATCTGATGTTCCAGGCAGCTGAGCACCAGTTAGATTTCCGTTCTCGTCATAGGAATAAACATATGCAGGCTTTGCTGTAGTTGCGTCACATGTATTTCCTGAATCAGCTTTATATAAATTAGCATCAATCACTTTGGTTAAATTGTTAAAATCATCATAACAAAACTGAGTAACAGCATTATTTTGGATATCTAAAGGATTTTCAGTAATTTTGGTAATGTTACCATTTGGATTATAAGAGTAATCCACTCGTTTTCCTTCCCCATCTGTCACAGAAGTGACCATAGAATTATATGAGAAGGTTGTAGTACTTGTTTCTTGTACACCACTGATCGTGATTCGTCGGCTAACGCTTTGGGCACGATCAGACATGTCATAATTAACTGTCGTTGTAATAGAACGAGCATCGGTAGTTGATGTTATATTATGATCGGTATCATAACTTAAGATTGTTGAATTACCGGCAGGATCTGAAATTTTAGTCAAATTACCTGCGGTATCATAGTTATAGGTTGTTGTACGGTTTGCTGGATCTGTTACACTAGATACAAACCCATTGGTTCCATACGCAATTGTAGTTGACCGTCCGGACGCATCTTTAATTACAGTTAACTTACCACCAGTGTCATATATGAGATTCAACTTATTGCTGTTTGTATCAACAATTGAACTGATTTTGCCACTTGTATTAAAGTGAACCTTAGTTCCATCCTTTTCCGTAATCGTATATGTTCCATCTTGATTCTTTGCAAGAGTTAAATAAAGGCCTCCCGGTGTATCATAACCGCCGCCTATAGCTTGACCAAAAATATGACGGGTATTATCACCATCAATTAATGTAATAGGTCCTTTTCCAGCATCAACAAGGCGAGCTTCAAGATTGGTGATCCATCCATAACCGAACATTCCTGCATACCAGGATTTACGACTGTTGTAGGATCTTGTAATCGATGCTTCAGGACCGCGTCCTGGTGTTGAAATATCTGTGCCGGAAATAAACAAGTTGCCATTCGCAGGATTGATACCCTCTTCAGTGACGCCCCAAAATTCTTCTTGTCCTATAGGATCAACCGTATAATTAACCGTTAGACGAGGAGTATTATTACCACTGTTAAGACTGTTAAACGTACGATAAGGTGAAGTGGTTTCATTCTGTTGTTTTAACATGAAACCGTAGTTCGCCTGGTCCCCGTTATACCAGTCTTTAACAAGTTGAGTAATATCCCATTGCCAGTAAGCATTAGACGTGTTGTTTGTGGTAGAACCCTCCACTTTGGTGCCAATTGTTGGTTGAGTATTCCAAGTAACAGAAGAGGACCAATCACTCGTTACTCTATACAAATCAATTGCTGTATTCGTTGCATCAGATTTTGTTTGGTACGCATTGAAATTCGCGCTCGAAATTTTGCTATCGCTTGGTAAACTCGGTAAATAAAATTCAACTAAAGCCCGAGTTGTGCCGAAATAAATGTTATATCCTGTATGCATATAAGTATTACTAGAAAAAATAGAATCGGGGAAACTGCTTGCAATAAAGTTGTCACGCAATAGATCCCAGCTGTTGATCGTTGGATCAATTGTAACAGGATATTGTGTTTCTGGATCTTTCAAAAACGACTGATCGGCAACAACATCGACAAACATTTTCCCGTTTTCTTCACGCAGATTCAGGGAAACTTTTTCAGAATATTTGTCTTTTGCATCCGTCATATAAGGATTTTCAAAGAACCATACTGTTTTCCCCTTTAAATCTTTGAAAACGATTGTGCCGTTTTTTTCTTTATGAGGTGTAACACCTTTCATCTTCAACTCAAAACTGAATGTGTTTTCGTTTTGATATAGATTGAGAATAATATCTTCTTTTACAGCGTTGCCTTGTACACGGTAACGAACATCAACATTATCGAAAATCCCTTTATAGCTAATTTCATTTTCTTTAACTGTTCCCTGTACTTTTTTAGCTTTCACTGGAACGAAGCCAACACTTTTATCTTTCATTTCAACTGTAACAAGTTCTCCGTTTCCAGTTTCTTTCGTAAACCATGTCTTTTGATCATTTGCGGTGTTTTCGAATTTTTCCGTTTTTTTTGTACTGCTTTTGAGTTTATTATCGATCTTTTTCCACTTTTTATCTGAAAGATCTTGATAAAACTGTTGTTCCATAAAGATCTCTTCGGTAAAACTTCCGTCAGGATTTAAATACCTTGTTGAGTAGGCAGTGCGTTTATTTGTTAACTCCATTTTTTCTTTAGGCAGCTTATTTGGCATTTCCCCAATTTCTGCGATTAGTTTTTCCTTTATAGGAGTCCTTTTCGCTTCAGCTGGTGCTGCTTTTGCAAAATTTGGCCCTACTAAACTAATCACAAGGCATAATGAAATAATTATCGCAAAATAGCGATAAAAGGACTTGAATGATGAAGACATATTCTGTTTTTTCTTCCTCTCTCAATGTGTGTACTATCCGGATAGTCCAGATAATTATACCTAGGCTATTTAAAAATGGATATTGTTTAAATAATGGTAAAAACCCTCTACCTTTCTCGGAGACTTTTATTTATATACCAAAAACTCCCGTATTCTTTTTAAAGTCCGAAGTTTGGTATACAAATCCGAGAGAACAGTTCTTTTTGCCGATTTCGATAATAGGAAACTTGGTAACCAACAATAACACATAGCAGTAGGAGATTGCCATTTTTGTTATACGTGTAAATTCTTTTTGCCTAGAGTCGCTTTTTATTTAGCTTGTCATCTGCATCATATACATATGTAATGTTCATACATCTTACCGTTAGAAGGTCTTTTTCGTTAACAGGTCCGTTGGCGTTGTATGTGAACTCTAAATGCTTGATATCGTTATGGAAAGTGCCCGTCTTGGATTAATAGTAGACATATGCTATATACAATTACAACTCCTTCCAATTGTGCGTTAATTCATAAAATAAGCGTTAATCCTTCTTAACGCAAATAATGGTATAATTAAAAAAATGCCCAAACTCATATATACCAAGGCTTTGGACATTTTATAACTGTTTTTATTAAAGCGTTAATTTGTATTATACGAATAGTTGCTCTTCAAAGAAAGCAGCGAGTTTAATAGTATGACCTACCAAAATTTTGCCTGGCGTTAACAACCGGATTTCCTTTATGGTAAAGATTAGATTCTGTAGGTTCTAACCATAACTCAAAACCTGGTGTTAATCCCGACCAAGGCTTTACCGGCGCAATATAACCGTCAGTATTACCATCTGCAAACCTGCACCATGGGTCAGTGTATGATCCTGCTATACACTTCCCTCCAACAGAGAATGATTCTAAATGTCTGTGTGTTCTAGAGATTTGCACTTTAAAATCATCATAATCCACTACTTTAAAAGTTGATGAGCTTGTATCTTTCCCCATTGCCCACGAATAATAGTAGCCCGCACTTGCAATAGCCCAATAACCTGAACCAATGCCAATGGATGGTTCTTCTGGGTTGTCACTTGCAGTTGTATCAATATAAGCATATGGCATATCTGAACCCCAGTAAGTACCTACACTAGATTGGGACTCAGATTTAGGTCCATACGAGAATACATAGTGTGTATATCCGCCATAAGATGGTAATGAAGTTTTATCATAACCATAAAAAGAAGTATCAATTTCCATTCCTGCAGGTCCCCCATAAGGACCGGTACTAACTCCGTTCCAAAACGATGCTAATCCCTCATCAGCAGTCTGATATGCATTATAAGACTGTTGCCTCTGCCCAATAAAAATTATGTTGAACCCCTCTTACACCATTATCATAATCTATTATTGTCTCAGTATCACCGAATCCGGGTGCAATATGAAAATCAGGGGTACCCAGAGGCAAACTACCATCGTGAGCTAGAGTAATATCAGGCTTATTTATTAAAATAGTAAAAAGTACTAGTAACCCTATTTTTCTCAACATTCTACTTCACCTTACCTTTCCAATTTTCCGGAATTTCTCTAAGCAAAGGGGTAGAGTGGGCATTTTTTTCACTTTTGGAAACGGCATGTATACTCTTGTTGTTGTGTAACTCTTTTAACTTAATCTTTTTCCCCTTAACTTTTCCTAACTTATCATCTTTTTATCAACTTTCATTTGATAACAAATTCCCATTTGCAAGTATTGCCCCATTATTCACTCTATCCTTACTTCCTGCCTTCTCCTGTTCCTCTATATATTCAATCAACAACTTTTTTAGGTCCCTCGATAAAATCTTAGAATCTGTTATTATTTCCTGAGCAGGTGTGTCTTCTATGTCTCCTTTTGCAAGTTTCAAAATCCCTCACGTCTTCACTCTCCTTCAGTCCCCAAAATATGGTCAATATTTTGTTTAACTTAAAAATCGTATAATTTCTCATATCGGTTCGGAGCGTTTTGTATCATCAGAATTAACTGTTACCCCAAGTATAAAGTGATTATTCCCTCTTTCTCGGCAGTTTCTATACAGCAAGAAAGAAAACGAAGCAACATCTCCTTTTCTCGGTCGGCATCAAGTTGCATTGGATGCAACCCCGAAAAGATTAAGACAGCAGGATGCAACAGTTCTCTCTTAGCTTCACTATAAAATGTTGGGCCCTCCACTTCCTTGTAGGCTTGTTGTAGCGTTTGATAAGAGACTGTGATTTCTTCCCCTCTCCCACTAAAATCTTCGCCATAAGGATTAGCCAAACCCAATGGCACATAAAGATGTTCTACATTTGGATTCCAGACCTGAAACGATTTCTTTGCAAAAACCTCATTCTTTTTATTTCGTGCTTCAATATAAAAACCCATAATTCCCTTCCCCCCTTATCTCTCCATTAAATAACTTGATAAGTCCTGTAACATAGCGATATACTCTTCCTGGCTGTCTGGTTCACTGAATCCATATTCCTTTAATTGAACAATTGGTGTATGTAACCATTCTCGGATATCATTGTCCATTTCCAGTTCATCTTCAAGTGATAAAACCTCAACTAATTCGGTAATATCAAATTCCTTTTCTTGCACTAATTCCTTACTCATTCTTAAATCCTCCTTATCCCTTTATTCATCATCATCCGTTAGATAATACATAGACCTGTGTGAATGCTAAACTAAAATAGACCATTATTGCTAGATAAAAATGAACACTTTTTTACCAGTTATTTATGGGGATTGGCATTGAAATGGGTGCCGCCCCGGGGGAGGGGCGGCACCCATTTCAATGCTCGCATCACTCCTCCCTATTAGTTAAAAAAAATCCCTTTATTGCTGTATAATATGATAGATTTGTAGACTTGATCAGCAATGGGGGAACGTAAAGGTGGAAAAGTGGAACATGTATATGGAAATTTATCAATTAAAACAACAAGGATTTAAAATTAGGAGAATTGCTAGAAAGCTAGGTATTTCAAGAACAACTGTTTATAAATATCTTGAAAAATCTCCAGAGGAAATGAGTGGATGGATGGCGTCAACCAAAACAAGAGTTAAAAAGCTGGATCCTTATGAAATGCTTATTCAAACGTGGTTAAGTGAGAATCCTGATATGTCAGCTGCACAAGTCCATGACTGGCTGATGGAAAGATATAAGGATCTAGAGGTGGGAGAAAGTACGGTACGCATTTATCCTGCATTCCCGAAGCTACTGTAACGAGGTTGGTGGCGAAATGCCGATATTCTCGTATAGTGCCTTTTGACGTTTAGTTACTTCTCCTATGCGGATCTGAGCACCTGGTTGTTCAAAACACTCAATGATGTCAAATTCATCAAGAAGTCCCTGCATTGTATACTTTTT
>NZ_JAUSUN010000023.1:0-56199 GCF_030814065.1 Mesobacillus stamsii | reverse complement strand
GTTTTTTCTGACGGGTTAGGTGTTTTAAAATTTAGTTACATAGAAGGGATAAGGATTAAGGTTATCTCAGCTGGTTAAGGATACCCTATCTACTGCTTCTTTCTTTCCTTTTATTTAAGATCGTAATGATTAAATTCACATCAGAATAAGCATATTCAGGCATCTCATTCCAGAAAGTTTTTGTTGCTTCAACATAATTTATAAAATCTTGTTCATCAACCATAAGAGAGTATGAATCTAATAATACTGCTCTTGCCAGTTCCAGTGTATCAGTTCCCTTTATTAGATCGAGTTCAAAATAATCTGGTCTTATCCTTCTTAGCTTCCTTGCTGACTCACCATCACCATGTTTGATGGTATTAACCAACAGTCTCATTTCCTTAATCATTTTCCAAGATGCACATTCTTCAACCTTTACCTCATGTAATTCGAATATGTTTTTTGATTCGCTGAATGATAAGGAATTATTATGAAATTTTATAAAGTGACCAATCTCAGTAAGAGTAAACTTAATTAATTGTTGTTCCCAAATTTGACAAAGCATTGATATTGTCATTAGTAAATGGTTTTTCTTTAACGTTTCTAAGAGATCGTAAAGCTGTATTGCTTCATCATTTGCATAGTCTGCAACTGCAGAGAGATCAGTGCTTTCATCAGCTGGATAGTTGTTATAAATGTGATTCGCATAATCGGTAGCTTCCGCTTCAATATCATTAAAGGTTGGCTTTGTTCGAATATAATATTGTTCGACCATAGACAGCTCTTTTTTATGTCTTTCCATTAACGGCTTCCAAAAATAGAGTTGAGTCCGATTCACTTTTACCACTCCTCTCTTGTTGAAACCCTTTCATAAATCCAGTAATACAATCTGGAATGGACAAAATCTATTTCATTCTTCATATGCCCAAAATCAATCCCAAAACTTTCCTTACCATTACCATATTGAAACTCCTCTAAATCCTTATCAAACGGATACCTAAACGTCATAGAGGTATCATCAGTATCATGAAGCTCTTTTATCAATTTTCCAATTCTCCTAAATTCAGCTATAGCTTGTTGATTATTTACAAAATTATATTTACTCCTTACTTCGTTATCAACTTTAGACCATAAGCTATCCAATCTATGACCTTCAAGTTTTTCCTTTATTTTTTCATACTCAACTCCATTTTCTAAATATACCTTGTAAAGAATTGCTTTTAAACAAAGCTCTATTGAATGTCTATAAAGAAATAAAGCTGGATTAATAAAACCATCTACAATATGTCCTCTGTTTTCACCAACGTCATCAATTAGTTTGTCGGCAGAATTCTTAAATTGAGCAGAAAATAAAGCAAATTGTTCATCATATTTTCTCATTGACTTTTGCCAGTTTGGATATGCGTTTTTATAAATATCAGGATTAGTGTGATTCGTAATATAATCGATAATATTTCGTGGGACATTCCAATGCACTTTTATGACGAGAAAACGACCAAGAGAACTCAGGATATTCTTGAATAACCAAAGCTATTCCTCCTTCAATTGCTATACACTCTTTTTTCAAAAAGGTAAAAAATAATTTACAACAAATAAAAAGAGCCGTGTCAGCTACTTAGGACACGACTCTTAAAATTATATTTGAATTTACAACAGGAATTGTTCTTTGTTTATTCATTCCAAATACCTCACATATAGAAACGTTTGTTCTTATAATACTTTACAACCTCTCCTTTGTCAAACAATGGAATATTATTGGTGAAATATATTATTTTCGGAATTATAGAAGGTACTTAATACCCTATTTCCCCTCAACATAATTTCCTTTTGTTTCCTCCATTATTTTTCCTATTAGCTCCCATCTGCCATCCTCTATATCAATATCCGATATATCCAATTTTCCAAAAACCTCCATATATCCTGCATTCCTTGCTTCATCAAACAGTTTTTCTAACTTGTCTATTTCATTATCAATAAGCGTTTGTATCCAACTTTCTTCAAATCCCTCTAATTGTATGTCTGAATACATTTTGTCTTGCTTTTTTCTGAGCTCCCCCTTCTTCTTTGTCCATTTTCCTCTTATTTCGGAGTTCGGATCGAACGATTGAAGACCGTATTCCAATCTATTTATATCTCTTGTTGTATTAGACAACTCTCTAATTTTCCTTCTGAGCATTTCATCGTTTTTCAACTTTTCGAGTGCTTCCTTTAACTTCTGCTCTGTCGGCTTTTTCACTCTTTCAATAAACGCCTCGATTATATCCACACAATCCTTCCTTTGCTAACAGTTATATATTTATTTATATCCATCTTTCACAAAAACTTTGAGGCAAATTAATATTTTAGTTATATTTTCACGTAGAATTGGTTTAAATAATGGTGTACTTTAATCGCTTATGTACAAATAAATTAACTGGGGGGTCTTATCCTTGTTAGTAAAGTTCAGAGAAATGGACAAACCTTTTATACTGTATCAAAAAGAATACGCAGATGTCTTACCACTGCTCGAAATGATTAAAAAGCAAGGAGAATTCAGCTTCTTTTTTGATTCAAATGGCGATAGGAGGATTTTTGGAAGGTTTCATGATTATCAATATATGATTGAAATTAGTGCAGGCAGAGTATTTGAAACACTAACCGTTGAGCTTGATTGTAGCGAAATATCCTTATGATTCAAGAGAAAGACATATACTAAAAAGGAGCAAGAAGTATATTGTCTGATGTGAAAGTAGTGGCTTGCCCCTGTTTATATTCTGTCCATTTTTCACATTCCTCAGCACCCTTACGTTTAAGCTATAATTCACTTACAAAAAATGCAGTTTAATAACTTTTCTATTTTACTGGCAGGTTCTTTTCAAGCACCTCAATAGTTGCCTTGATACTTCTCAAAAGACCAATCATTATCGCTTTAATTTCAGTTGTAGTTGTATATTTGCCAATTCCAAAAGCGACTAACCCTCTTGATTTTGAGATGCCCGAATCAATCTGATAAGGAGGATGATTATGGGCAATATCGTTCCTCATACGTATTCCAAGTTTATAGTCATCAGAGTGTTTTACTTTGATTAAATCTCTATATAAAGGGCGGTTTACCTCTTTCAGTTTAAAAATTGCATTGTTGAAACTTATTTGGTCTCTTGGATCATCTTCATTGATTTCAAAGTCATACAGTTTAAATAACAAATGACCAATAGTTTCATATACGGTAGAAGATTGCAAAAAGAAAACATCAACAAAATATATGAAGTTGAAAAAGTTACTGTAATGCTTTTCCTCAAAATGAGGGTAATATTCAACTGATTGCCCTTGTTTACCTGGTGAAATATGCCATTCATCATCAGGAATACCCCTATAATAGTAGTGCATTGCATAACCAAAATTGCGGTCTACTGAAAGCAATCTATTTGCTAAGACTCCTTCCCAATGTTGCCTGTCCCAATTGTCTAAGTTAAAAAGTCGGTCGTCTTCTTTTTGAAACATTCCTTTTGGAACTTCAAAATCTTTCAAGGGACTTTCCTTTGTAGTTTCTCTAAGATCAACATTAGAGATGTCTTCAAAAGGAACAATATTAATTCTCATAAAATCATCTCTCCTGTAGGAAATCACTATTAACTCCATTATAGTCCTTTTCAACGAATTCGTCTTTTGATTGTCTCTTTTTCCGAAACCGAAGAAGATATGCTGGTTCTGTTTCTTTTATCTCCTCTTTCTCACTTCCTATTCCAGCCAACTGCTTATCTCTCTTATGAGCCGTTCGTTCTCCCTTGTTAATCTTGTTTTCATAGTAACAGGAACAGCGGTGATCTTTCTTCGATTTGGGTTTCTGACATTTTTCTTCACCACTTTCATAAGTTCCTTGTCGAGCCTCCCCTCATTTACGCCCTCGGGAACATCTGTCTGATTTTCTCCCATCTGCTCTTTTCTGACCGAATCCAGTGTCTTCATAGCTTTGTCAGCCATACCACACTTATTCAAATCCCACTCACTCCCTTGCTTAATATTCTTTCGAACCAAACCCTCAATTTGCTCTAATTCTATTTTTTCTAAAGAAAAGATACTGATGATCGCATCTACATCTACATTTTTGCTAATTAACTCTATGACCAATTTCAGAATTTCTACTTTTGCTTCTTTTAGTACCGCTCCATGCTCAGGCTTATGATTCACTGTCACTCCACTCCATTATCTCTAACTGTTTTGTATCTATTTAACTGCGGAAAATTAATCATATTATCACTATTAATTGCTATCCTTCAACCAATTTACCGATAAACATTATCTAATCTTTTGATAACGTTTTATTAGGCGTATATGAAGTAAAAGACACTCTAATCCAGTCAAGGAATGAGTGTCTTGTATCGATTGCCACATGTATTTTTATTGCTGAACTTCGTACCCGCTTACCATTGTTATTTGTTAATCAATAAAGCAACGGAAAGCCCCTGATATTGACCAATTCTTACTCGAAGTCCTGACTTGTTTTTCGAAGTATCTTAGGAAGTTATTATATGTTTCCATAACCAGTTTCCCCTCTACAAACATGATCCACATATCATATTCAACCTTTAGCCCATGCCAATCATTAACCAATATTTCATCAGTAATGATGTTTCTCTGAAAACATGAAAACTTCTTTGCCTTTGCCAGCTCCAATATATTCTGGAGAGAAGACTGCTCAGAAACAGCTTTTAGTGCGGTCTCAAAAGATTCCTTATAATGTTGTTGAGGATAAAGCGAAAACTGGAATTCGAGGAACTGATTCAATTGATCAAGTACGATAAACTCTTTTATTGTAAAGATGTACTGCTCCTCCGTATCTCCACGTTCGAATAAAGACATATCCATTACTTTATCGAGAGCTTCCGTCACTTTCTCTATGGATACATTCAATTTAGCGGTTCTTTCTTTTTGAATAACTATGCGACTGCATATGCCCAGTTGCAAATATTGCCCCAATGGTTCTTCCTCCCTAACCACTATTTCTTTTATTTTCCGATGACATTACCTATTTCGTCTCAGCACTGAACGGGCCGCATTGTGTACCGCTTTATAAAAGGGGTGGTAATTCTTGTGTTCTTCGAGCAAATACTTAACCTCAATAGAAATGTCGGGATTCTGCAACTTCACTTTTTCATAAAGTAAGATCATTTCATTTTGCATCTTCTGCAAATTATGGTTCTTGAATGATGCTCGACCATCAACCCACTGTTCCATGCTGGATACATCAGAACATATCGTCACGCTCTTACAAGATGGCATCATATGTTTTGAAAAGTTCTTCAAAGCGTAGACAACGGCTCCCATTTCGCCGAAAAAACTTTTATCTAAACAATCAGGAGGTGGATAGACCATTTTCTTTATCAAAACTGTTGACGCATTATGAACAAAGATACATGCGACTGACTGCAATCTATTTTTTATGGAAGCATCACAGTAGACATACAGATCTTCTCCGAGATATTGTTCGAAAATCAAATCCCTTATCTCTTGTGGCACGTTATCTTCAAAGCCAGTCCAAAAATTCAGATCCTCCACTCGTTTTGAATTTCCTTTTGATTTCACACCAATCCCCCTAATGAAAAACATATAATTTGCAAAACAAATTCTCCAGAGTGTTGCTGAAATCTGGTTACATCCTTCTGAAAAAAAGATCGACTTACTTTTCAATCTCCCCCCCTAATAAGATATTTCTCTCTCTTTTCATCGTCTTATCCTCGAAACCTATGACCCTTGCTTGCACTACAATGTCTATAGAAACGCACCAAACAGGATTCCAATCATCAGCACGAAAATGTTAGTTATATGTTCCAAGATAGCCTTCCGCATAAATTCAGGTTGATCAAATTTCCCAAACGAATGCCTCATACTCTTCCTCCTCATTTCAGATCAATTTTTAATACAGTTGCCTAAAAAACGGCATTAAAAAATGCCAATCATAATGATTGGCACGTGAATTTCGCATATTTATTTAGTGATAGAGTTTTATGGGCAAACATATCAATCACCTGATATCCGTTTATTGTTATTGCTTTTCCCAATCATAACTATGTAAAATTAACCGTCAATTCCTTGCCACTCTTCTGGTATCATTCATTTGCTTCTTGAACAGATGGATACTTTGTTCCAAAGAAATACCCATAAAAGCCCCATGCTGAACGAACATCGTCAAACGAGACATTAAGTATCTCAGCTTGTTGTTTAAAGCTACTGTAGATCTCTGGCTTTTCAATAACCAACAGCAATAATTTAAGCAATAGGGAAAACGGTGTATCCTCCAGGACATCCTTTCCTGTCCT
The DNA here is from genome assembly GCF_030814065.1 of Mesobacillus stamsii. Lineage (NCBI taxonomy): Bacteria > Bacillati > Bacillota > Bacilli > Caryophanales > Bacillaceae > Mesobacillus > Mesobacillus stamsii. The sequence goes on along the minus strand of NZ_JAUSUN010000023.1, from coordinate 49,924 downwards.
TTTAAATCCGCCCTCTGTCTTTATAATTAAGTTGTGTTTTTCAAGACAACCCAACTTTTTTAATGTCCCTGTATAGGAAATCCCATATTGAAGAGAGATTTTCATTTTGGACAATTTGCAGACTCCTTCGCTATCCGCATGCTGTTCAATAATAGCAAGTAGCCGTTTATATCCGTCGATTGTGGCTTTTATTCTTTCAAGAGGGGTTTCCAATGTACATTCTCCCTTGCAATTGTGAAGATTTTTTTCTTCTGTAGAAATGCACATGTTAGGTGAATAAGAACCCATTGTTATTTATTCTTTCTTTTCTTTTTCAAGAAGGTCAATTATCTTGTCCAGTTTTTGTTCAATATTTTTAAAATTGGAATTTTTGGAACCCTTTACTATTGAACGAACAAGATAGTATATTCCAAAAATCATTCCCAATAAAATAATAAACATAATCAATTGATAAACTACATCTCCGATATTCATTTACTTCACCTCAAATGTATATTAAGAAAGCTGTTTTGTTTAATTTTACCCTATCTACTTTTTGTTTTTTCTTAAACAATCGCTTGTTCAACTAAACTACCCGTTTGTATATGCAAAACTACTATTTGGTTACTTTCCATTCATGTATGATGAAATTCTTTCCCTCACACTCTTCTCAGTTAAATCATCTTGATATGTAAAATAGATAATCCCAAGTTTATAAAATTCACATAGCATTGCCTTTTCTTCATCCCTGGCTTTCGTTTTTTTCAACGCTTCTTCTCCACCAAAGACCTTTATTGGCTTAAAATGCTGTTCTCCTTGGTTTTCAATCACTAAATCTAAATCTTCAATAAAGATATCAGCTCGCAAGTGATCCAAAGGGTATTGATGAATAACCGTATATTCGGGATAGAGTTTCTTTACTATATCAAGCAATTTGATTTCCGTTGTCCATTTTTTGCCGATTGTAAAATACCCCATTCTCATACGAACGCTGTCTTCACAATAACGCATAAAATCAAATACTGACTGTTCATCCAATCTCTTGTCATCATATTGTGTCGTAATAAGATATGGAACAATGTCTGATGGAATAAGTGATGCATCACGAATTCTTCCAAAAGGACTAATACCATAACTGTAGGCTACTCCATTTATGTAAAGTCCATATATGGCGTGGAATTTCGTACCGTTGATTGTCTTTCCAAACCCAAATGCAGGAGCAACCTTGTTGCACACATGGCAAAGATTCTCCTCGTATTGAATGGATTTTAAAAATGACTCTCCGATTTGTTCTCGCAACACTTTCGGAATATCGCTAAAACGGTTAAACTCGTCATTCATGAGGTAAACTTCCAGACCAGTCTTCTGGCAGGAGCAATAATAAACAGGACTATCCTGTGTTTCCTGAAAACCAAAAAAAGAACCAAATCTCGAAGGGTAATGAACTATGGGATAAGGGAGATTTGTTTCATGAGAAATGACTTCATCAGATTCTAATTGGGGAATGGCTTCTTTAGGAACGATTTTTGATTTCATTATCTAATCCCCCTTGGGTTGGAAAGGAATGTCTGATATAGGAGTTGCCTTATTTCAAAACTGGCACTCGCTTTCTGCGGTTTTTATTGCGGTACATATCCTTATCTGCCTCTGAAAATATCTCTTCCATTTGATGAATCGATTCTGCTCTATATGCATATCCAATCGAAAGTTTAATTGGCAGATTTAAAGATTCAATCACATTGTCGTTCATCTTACTATTTATTTCAGATACCACCATCTTTATGACAATTTCCTCCGAGGCATCTGTGACTATTAATGCGAATTCATCCCCACCCATTCTTGCAATGACTGTTTGCTCACAGGAAAAGTCATTCAAGATGTTAGCGGTGGTTTTGATAAGTAAGTCGCCAGCATTATGACCATAATGATCATTTACATATTTTAATTCGTCTAAGTCGCACATAATGATTGCAACGGGAGCGTTTACTTCGTGATTATATTTAAAGAGTTTCTTCTCAAAATATCCTCTGTTATATAAACCTGTTAGGTCATCGTGGTTAATTCTATATTCAAGCTCAGCCTGTAGTTTTATCTTTTCATTGATATTTCGAAGGATACCTTGCAATGCTACTATTTCTCCATCCTTATATACGGGTGTTGTGTATTCCTCGTAGCAGGTGTACCCACCTTTACGGTCACTGATTCTATTTACAATTGGCTTATTGTAATCCACTTCTCCCTTGATTTTTTTCCACAGCATTTCAAGATCATCTGGATGAACCAGATAAAAGAACTTTTGTGGATCAACAAATGCTTCTTTTCCCATTTCTTCTCCAACAAAGTGTTCTAATGGCGGGAGGACATATCTGAACTGAAATCCAGGCTTCTTTTCAAAATAATAAATAATATCTTTTGTACTCGCCACTAAACCACTGAATCGTTTATCATCTTCAACTTGTTCCTGACGAATTCTCTTCATTTCGGAAAAGTGATAAATTCCAAGTCCACAAACGCCTACAATTAAACCTAACAAAAACCACCACATCTATTAAGTTCTCTTCCCTTCGTGTATCACTTAGATGACTTATTGATTTCTATTATACAATTTCCCCCAGCATCTTACGTTAAATATTTCAACTAATTTTCCAAAGGCAACGGTAAACAGCAGGACAAATCCAATTATTAAATCTGTCCTATAATTGCCCTGATATTGTCCTGTTCAAGACCTTCAAGAAGATTAAAACTGGATATATAATGGAAATAAGATAAACAGAAGGAGATGAAGTACGATGCACATTGGATTAAAGTTAAAGCAATTAAGGGATTTGAAACTCTGGACACAAGCTCAATTAGCAGAAATCGCTGGTGTTAGCGAAAGAACAGTTCGGAGGGTTGAATCATCTGGTACGGCAGAAAGTGCCACCTTGCTATCAATCTTGAATGCTTTAGGGACTACTATGGAAGAACTGAACAAAATGTACAATGATGATGACACTTTAAAAGACGAAAGCAAGGAGAAACTTTCCGAGTTGAAATTTCTTCATAGGATAGAAAGCGGGAGAGAACTTGTTAGAATAATCGCTTCTGCTCACCAGTATGGCTATGACTATCATGACTGCAAGACAGAAGAACAAGTAGAGACTGTACAAGGCTTTTTAACGGTGGTTGCAGATGTGTTAGATATTTGGGATATGATTGAAATAGGACAAAGATTTGATTTGGAAAACAGCCTAACTACGCAAATAAAAGAATTAGAAGCTCTTGGATTGTGGGTTTTTGGAGATCGGCAAGTTGATTCACGTAACAATTGGGTGACTGCAATCATTGAAATTTATTCAAAGGATAATCCTCTGATACAAAAGATAAAGTTGGACAAAGACCTGGTTCAAAAAAAATAGCAGTTTGTTGGTAATTTAACATGTGAAGACAAGGAGTGTAAAGGTATGGATATGGGATATTTAATATCGGATTAATTATTGAAATGATTAGTATTTCGTGGCTAAAAGATAAAATTACCGTTCCTTGTAACCCTTACCCCTAATCATCTACTATGTCCTTCTGAAATAGAGTTGGTATCTCTCTTCCCTCGCCCCTATCCCCCTCAATCCCTTGCCCTGCCTGCTCTTACGCCATTTTTCCCCTTTAACTCTTACCTTTACTCTGTAATTAAGTTCTTCCCCGCATTTGCCCATTTTTGACCCCATTTCCTGTTCTTTTATCCTCAAACCTTGCCTCCAATATGTAATTAAGTTCTTCCATAGTCGGAGTGAGGATCAAGGACAAATTGCATCTCTCCAGGCTTTTTCTCAGGCTTTCCTTCCCGCTTTTTTTCTTGCTTCCCTCTTACCCGCTTCTTCTTCTCCTGCCTTATCCTCCAGCTTTAAATCGTTGATAAATCAGGTTTTTTAATCAAACGTTTGATTGAATTGGGAAGACCGAAGATCTTCATAGGCAAATAAAAAGAACCGAGAAAACGTACCAACAGTACGTCTCCCGATTCTTTGGAGTATTTCCCTTACATAGTTGCCTCACGCTTTCTCCCCCGTTCAGACACCAACTTAATTTCAGCAGGTACGAACTTGAATTCGAAGAGACTATTTACCTATCTTAGAATCTTTTAATTAGTTCTGCTTTTGTCCCATTTTTTTATCTTCCAAAATTAACACATCTTTGTCTAAGTCAAAAATAATCATTTTTTCAAAGTTAATTACTTCTAATGATTCACCGAAGTCTATGAATTTAGTGTAAATTTGACCATTCATATCTTTAAAATGACTTGGATGATAAATACCTGAATATGTGGATTTTCCATTTAATTTTTCATTTAATTCGTTATGATATTTAGCGTATTCTTTTATTGAACCTTCCTTTAAAAAGGCAAGTAACAAGAAAGCATTGTTTAAATTTCCAATACCGTCGTATTTCTCCCAAAAAATTAGCTCAAAAAGTTCCTTAATCTTTACAATATCAGTATTTAGAAAATACTCTTTCATGAGGGGAGGGAGCAATTTTTCAGCCTCTGGACTTAATGCATTCTTGCATCCATATAATCTATTATCAAATTTGTATCCTACAAACATATATGGTCTTAGGACAAATGGTTGGTATTGCACAGTTCTGTCATGGTCATCCATTTTTGTTTTTGATACTTTTGAATTCTTACACTCTTCGTAGAAATGATTGTGATATTGATCTACAAATTCCGTGTTACTATTTTCAGGTTTTTTCATTTGGGTTATCATTGAAATAATTTGTTGCTTCTTCATATCGAAGTCTCCTTAGGGGTGAGTTTTTGGTAAGCGTCAGATGGGAGTGCTTGAAGAAGAAGGTTAAGCACCACCTTTGAGGAAGTCATCTATCGCTTGTGTAATCATAATATGATGGAATTAAGATTGATACAATAGCTTTGAGGTCGTACCCTTGTCAAACCCCCTTTAGGATTACTTGGAATATATCAACATCTAATCCCCTTAAACCCTTACTCCTTAGAAAAAAAGGAAAAACTTTATTTTTTTCTTCTTTTCCTGTCTACTATGGCCTCACGCAAAAAAGTCTATCAACTTTCACCCCACCCCAACCCGCATTCCACCGTTTCCAAGTTCGAAAAAAGTTTTCCGAAATCCCGCTCTTCCCCCTTATTTTCCCCTTTTTCCACACTTTTTCACACGCTTTTCCCCCACTTTTTTTCACGCTTTTTCTCCAACTCGAAAAAAGTTTTCCGAGACCGCAAAAAGAAGAAAGGCTTATCCCGTATGGGATAGCCCTGGTTTTCTCACGCTTTTTTCCGTAATCTTTTTTCTCACTGGATGGAGAAATCGGAAGAGTTTATTGTGACGGGTTAGGGAGTTTAATTTTTAGTTACAATTTTCGCTCCAACAGTGCAACTGTTTCAACATGCGTCGTCTGCGGGAACATATCAACCGGTTGTACTTCCAGGGTTTTGAACCCGCCTTCTTCCAGGATTCGCAGGTCTCTTGCGAGGGTGGCTGGATTGCATGAGACGTACACTATCTTCTTCGGTTTCATGTCGATGATGGTTTGCAGGAGTGCTTCGTCACAGCCTTTGCGCGGTGGGTCTACTACTAAGACGTCTGCGCTGTTGCCTTCTTTGTACCAGGCAGGTATGACTGTTTCTGCTTCGCCGACTGCAAATTCGGTATTTGTGATGCCGTTTAGTTGGGCATTTCGCTTTGCGTCTTCGATGGCTTCGGGAATGATTTCGACTCCGAATACCTTTTTGGCTTTTTGTGCTAAAAATAACGAGATGGTGCCGATGCCGCAATAGGCGTCTATGACGGATTCTTCGCCTGTCAGCTCGGCGTACTCAAGCGCTTTGTCGTAGAGTACTTTTGTTTGTTCAGGGTTGACCTGATAGAACGAACGCGCAGAGATGGCGAACTTAATGTCTCCGATGTAGTCATAGATGACTTCGCTGCCCCAGAGGACCTCTGTTTGATCGCCCATGATGACATTTGTTTTTTTTGAGTTACTGTTGTGAACGATTGATTTTACCTTAGGAAGCCGCTCGATGATCTCTTCAACCAGTTTCGCGCGCTGAGGAAGCTCATTTGTCCTCGTTACCATAACAACCATCAACTCACCGGTTTGTCTGCCATACCTGGCCATGATGTGGCGTAGTACACCTTTGTGCGATTCTTCCTGATAAGGCTGGATTCCAAGCTCACTGGCGATTTCTTTTACCACCTTGATCGCCTCATTTATTTCATGAAGGTGAAGCAGGCTCTCGTTAGTATCGACGATCTCGTGGCTGCGCGGCTTGAAAAAGCCGGCGATCAGCTTGCCGTCTTTCTCCCCAACTGGCACTTGGGCTTTGTTTCGGTAATGCCACGGGTTGTCCATCCCGATAATCGGGTGCACCACAACATCCTCAAGCTTTCCAATCCGTGTCAGCACTTGCTTCACCATATTTTCCTTATACTTAAGCTGACCTTTATAGCTAATATGCTGAAGCTGGCAGCCTCCGTACTTATGGGCATCCTCAGCCGGACATTCAACACGGAATGGACTTTGTTCAAGAATCTCTATCAGCCGGCCGAAGCCGTATCCTTTGTTCACCTTGGTCACTTTTATTTTCGCATGTTCTTCGGGGAGACCGCCCTGCACGAAAATCGGGTAGCCATCGATCTTTGCGACACCAGCCCCGTCATGCGTCAAATCTTCAAACTCAACCTCTAGATAATCATTCTTTTTAACCGGGATTGTTTTGCTCATCATTTCCGTCCTTTGCTGTGAATTAGCTAAGTCAGAGTTTATCACATTGCTTGTATGATTGCGAAAGGCACAGTCTGCAACTATCATTGTACTGTGCGTCTCGAATGGGCTAACGCTGGAACTGGACAACTAAGCTGCGTCTCTCTTAATGTACCTTCTTTTTAGACATGTATAAAAAGACTTTGATCATAAAATAACTGATATGATCGGGAAGGAGTTCCTTGATTGGCTTGAGTTTGTCGCGGCCGGCTTCAGATACGGCCTGCTCGAGGTCGTTCATTAACTTAGCTGGAATCAGCACGTTATAGTCAACTTCCATATCCTGCTGGATACATTGAATCAAGTGATTTTCGATGGTACTTTCCGCAAGTTCGCGATTCGCGGCAATTTCAGCAACTGACAGTTTCGACTGATGCAGCTTGTAGGTTTCAAGATGAGAATCGCCAACGGCTTTTTTCGCCGGTTTCTTTCCGCCCTCGACAACGGCATTCATCACAGGCTGACGCTCTGGATATTCCTTGCAGAATTCGATGATCCGTTGAATGAATGGTTCCCCGTACTTCTGCAGCTTGTGCTCTCCGACGCCAGCTACATTAAGAAAATCCGCATTCGTCAGCGGCAGCTTCAGGCACATATCCTTCAAAGAAGAATCGGAGAAAATGACAAATGGCGGAACTTTTTCGGCTGAAGCAATTTCTCTCCGTAGCTCTCGCAGTTCTTCAAATAACGGGTCATCGTTTGAAACCTGCTTGACTCGAACTGCTTCCTTCCTAAACACCTTTGTCTTGCCGAGCAATACACCCTTCCCCTTTTCAGGGACATAGATGGTTGGGTAGGTTCCGTGCTCGACGCCAATTAATTCCTGCGAAATCAGGAACTCGATCAAGTCGTTCACCTGTTTGGAACTGCGGTTTTTCATCAATCCGTACGTCGGCAGTTTATCGAGGCGCAGCTCGGTCACCTTTTTATTTCGCGATCCAGTCAAAACATTCGCCGTCATCGCTTTCCCGTACTTCTGCCCCATCCTGATGATGCAGGACAGCACCATTTGGGCATCCTTTGTGACGTCTTCCGTTTCACGTGAGTCCGTACAATTTCCGCAGCGGCCGCATGGTTCCGTTTCCCTTTCGCCAAAATAATGGAGGATATAGGATTGCAAGCATTCCTCGGTGTGGCAGTACCCGACCATTTGCTGCAGTTTTTCCAGTTCAGGTGCTATTCGTTCGCGATCCGCTGATTGGTCAATCAAAAAGCGCTGTACCTGGACATCCTGAGAGGAATACAGCAAGACACATTCGCTGTTCAGGCCGTCCCGACCGGCACGGCCAGCTTCCTGATAATAGCTTTCCATATTCTTAGGCAGCTGAAAATGGAGGACGTATCGAATATTGCTCTTATCAATTCCCATTCCGAACGCCGATGTCGCGACCATTACTGTGGCCTCGTCCTGTAAAAAGCGGTCCTGTTCACGAGTCCGGTCTTCATCATTCATGCCAGCATGGTAGCGGGCAGCATGAAAGCCTTCCTTGTGCAGCCACTCATAAAGCTGGTCAACCGTTTTGCGTGTCGCCGCATAAATGATCCCTGCTTCTTTTTCATTCTTTTTGATGAAATCTTTTAAAAAGACTTGGCGATCTTGTCCTTTAACAACAGAAAAACTCAGGTTGCTGCGCTCGAACCCGGTAATCACGGTACGATTAGGGTCTATTTTTAGCGAGGAGCAAATATCTTCCCTGACCTTTGGGGTTGCGGTAGCCGTCAAGGCCAGTACAATCGGTTTTCGCGGCAGACGGTCAACAAGCCCGGAAATCTGCAGATAGCTTGGGCGAAAATCATGGCCCCACTGGGAAATACAGTGCGCTTCATCGACCGCGATCAACGGAATGTCCATTTCCTGCAAATCTTGAATGAATTCCCAGGAACTAAGGCGTTCGGGTGCAATATACAGCAGCTTGTACTTTCCATTCCTAGCATCATTCATCCTTGATGCAGCTTCGCGGGTAGTCAGCGAACTATTGATATAGGCAGCTGGAATACCGAGTTGGCTGAGCGTATCTACCTGATCCTTCATCAACGAGATCAGCGGGGAAATAACGAGAGTCGTTCCCGGCATCACAAGAGCAGGAATTTGGTAAACAATTGACTTTCCGCCGCCGGTTGGCATAACGCAGACCGTGCTTTTCCCATCCAACACGGAGGCGATCGCCTCGTCCTGACCTCGGCGGAATGTCGTATAACCAAAATATTTTTGCAATAATTCAATGGCTTTTTGCAGCATTTGTGGGCTCCTTTCAGTGAGAAAAAATGTGGATTGGCTGAGGAAATACTCTTTCATTGTACCAGAAAACAAGCAAAAATGCCCCTGCCTTAAAAGGAAAAAGCTGCCTCCCTCAGGAAGCAGCATATACCCTTACATACTCTCACCAGTCATTTTCGCGATCTTTTCTTTCACTTCTTCTATATTGCGCATTTTGTTGTCCCAGCATTTTTGGCTGAGGTCAACCGGATATTCTTCTGGATTGAGCATACGTGTGTATTCTTCCCAAAGCACACCGAGGCAGTATGTCGAATGCTTGCGGACTTCCTCCAGGCTTGGCTGATTGTACACAAGCTGGCCATCCGTAAATATATCATGATGCAAATCACGTGCTGAAAAATTAGTGACAAATTTGCTGACAAAAGTGTGGACAGGGTGAAACATCTTCAGGCGATTTTCCTGCTGCGGATTTTCATCCTCCAGGGTAATATAATCCCCTTCAGAACGATTATTGATATTATTGATGATCCTGTATACATTTTTAATTCCCGGTGTGGTGACTTTTTCAGGATTGGAGGAAATTTTGATGGTGTCCTCCATTCTTCCATCAGACTGCTCCACTGCAACAATTTTATAAACAGCTCCGAGCGCTGCTTGTTCATAAGCGGTGATCAATTTGGTGCCGACTCCCCAAATATCGATCTTAGCCCCCTGGGCTTTCAGGTTCATTATCGTGTATTCATCCAGATCGCTGGAAGCGACAATTTTCGCTTGCTTAAAACCAGCTTCATCCAGCATCTTGCGCGCTTCCTTTGAAAGATAAGCAAGGTCGCCGCTGTCTAGACGAATTCCGATAAAATTGATTTTGTCGCCAAATTCCCTAGCGACCTTGATTGCATTCGGCACACCCGATCTGAGCGTATCGTAAGTATCGACGAGGAATACGCAATCGTTATGGGTTTCCGCGTATTTTTTAAAGGAGGTATAATCATCCTTATACGCCTGAACCATGGAATGCGCGTGGGTTCCAGCAGTTGGAATACCGAAAAGCTTGCCTGCACGTACGTTGCTTGTCGAGTCAAATCCTCCAATATAGGCAGCACGAGTGCCCCAGAGCGCCGCATCCAGTTCATGTGCGCGGCGCGTACCGAACTCCATCGCCACCTCAGCCTTCACGACCTGCTTGATACGCGAGGCTTTTGTTGCAATCAGTGTCTGATAGTTGACGATATTCAGCAGCGCCGTCTCGATTAACTGCGCTTGGGCAAGCGGAGCGTCCACCCGTAACAGCGGTTCATTGGCAAAAACAATTTCCCCTTCCTGCATCGAACGGATCGAACCAGTGAATTTCATATCTTGTAAAAAGGCTAGGAAATCCTCTCCAAATTCCCCTTCCTCTCTTAAATACTGGATATCGCTTTCTGTGAAGCCAAAGTTCTCGATATAATGAATGACTTTTTCCAGCCCGGCAAAAACCGCATAACCATTGCCGAAAGGAAGCTTGCGGAAAAACAAATCAAAAACCGCCCGGCGATTGTGAACGCCATCACGCCAGTAAGTTTCCATCATGTTTAATTGATATAAGTCCGTATGGAGCATTAAGCTGTCATCTATAAATTTCGTACTCAAAAAAAAACCCCCAAATTACTGCATCTGATTTGTCTTTGCTGATGCACTGATCTATTTCAATGATGCCGCATTCACATCTAACCAATCGAGCCCTCGAAGGGACAGAGGGAAGCACCTTTCCCCCGTTTCTTCATTCTGCTATAAACTTCCTTTCGAGGTTCTCCGGACGATCTTCAGGACGGATTTCATCAAGCGGGACGTAAACTTCGATATGCCTGTACAAATTTTCGAATTCAGCTGGAAGATTGCCTCCATATTCGCCGTCCAGATTCAACTGCACCGTTTCTTTCGCCTGCACCTTGATCCGATTTGCTTGTGTGTAGATCACCCCAGGGTCATAGATGTGTTCGCCCCTCACTGCCAGCGAAGCTATCCTGATAAAATCAGCCAGGCTTGTCTTTTTTAATATTAACAGCGAAAACAAGCCATCATTGATCGATGAATCAGGGGCAAGGCGCTCAAAGCCGCCGACTGAGTTTGTAAGTCCGACGAGAAACATCATCACTTCGCCTTCAAACAACTTGCCATCGTACTCTATCGTCACATGGGACGCACGGATGGATGGCAGCATCTCTATTCCTTTTAAATAGTACGCGAGCTGGCCAAGCATCGTCTTGAGTTTGCTTGGAACTTCGTATGTCAGCTCAGTCATCCTGCCGCCGCCTGCAATATTAATAAAATATCTATCGTTAATCCGGCCCACGTCCACCGGGATCGTTTCGCCATTTACAATGATGTCGACTGCCGCATCGATATCACGAGGAATATGCAGTGCACGGGCGAAGTCATTCGTTGTACCTACTGGAATGACACCAATTTTCGGGCGGTATTCCTGGTCAGCAATGCCATTGACCACTTCATTGATCGTCCCGTCACCGCCAGCTGCAATCACCAGGTCATAGCGCCGCTCGATTGCAATCCTCGCTGCATGCGTCGCATCCCCTTCCCCTGTTGTTGCATGGCAAGAGGTTTCATAGCCGGCATTTTCTAGTTTCACTAAAACATCAGCAAGATGCTTTTTAAAAGCTTCCCGTCCGGAAGTCGGATTATAAATGATTCTTGCTCTTTTCATACCCATCATCCTATTTACCTTGGTTTTTAATTTTGTTCCATCATTTTACATCATAGCTCATATTTCTCGTCCAAGCAATCACTGAGGCACTACCAGATCTATCATAAGCTACTTCAAAACTATTTGCCAAAAAAGCACTCCAGAAATGTTCTTTCCATTTTATTCTTTTTTCCGTACAATACAAAGAGAGCGATTACATTTATTGGCAATATCTTTTAAATATCTATACGGGAAAAAGGGGGATGTTTCATGATTTGGATGATGGTCCTAGCTGCCTATTTGATTGGCTCGATTCCAACAGCCTTATGGATGGGAAAATATTTTTTCCAAGTCGATATTAGGAACCACGGCAGCAAAAATCCTGGTGCCACGAATACACTGCGAGTGATGGGCAAAAAGGCTGCGATCATTGTCCTGCTGATTGATGGGGGAAAAGGAATGCTGGCAGCTTCCCTTCCGTTGATTTTCAATGTCCCAGTCGAATCTTTGTATGCGGGATTAATTGCGGTCATCGGTCACTGCTTCCCAATTTTTGCCGGATTTCGCGGCGGCAAAGCAATCGCAACAACAGCAGGTGTGCTACTGATTGCTGATGTCGGCATGTTCCTGGCCGTCTATCTTACCTTTTTCACCGTTATTCTTTTGACCAAATATGTATTTATCGGCTCTATTTCAGTTGGAATTGCGATGCTTATTTATTCATTCTTCTCACCGAACATCGAAGAACCACTTATTTTTACTGCATTTATTATTTTGTTACTTTTCTTGCACCGGTCAAACATCCAGAATTTCTTTAATGGCAGTGAACCGAAGATCACTGATAAGAAAGGCCGAGATCGCATTCCTCCTAAAAAACGCTAACATCAATTTAGTATAGTAATAGAGAAAATCACTATGAACCAAATAGTTTTTTTGCAGAAAAATAGAGTGTTAATTTTTCGGAAAAAATGATAGAATATTACATGTATTTGCAATATTTTTTTATTTTTATTAGCAAAAATAAAGGAGGAAAGATGATGTCCAATGAAATGTATCAAATTATCGCGATTGGAATTTACATGGCCGTGATGCTCTATATCGGCTGGTATGCTTACAAAAAGACAGCCAATCTGACAGACTACATGCTGGGCGGGAGATCGCTCGGTCCAGCAGTCACCGCACTTAGTGCCGGAGCAGCCGATATGAGCGGTTGGCTTTTGATGGGTCTTCCAGGAGGAATTTATGTTAGTGGTTTGGCGAATGCATGGATAGCGATTGGCCTTACGGTAGGTGCATACCTGAACTGGTTGTATGTTGCGCCTCGACTTCGTTCCTACACACTTGTAGCGAATGACTCGATCACCATCCCAAGCTTCCTTGAAAACCGTTTTAAAGATGATACAAAGCTTTTAAGAATTATCTCCGGCATTGTTATTCTACTATTTTTCACTTTCTATGTCTCCTCTGGTATGGTCGCCGGTGCCGTGTTCTTCCAGAGTTCCTTCGGCCTTAATTATCATACCGGCTTGCTGCTTGTTTCCGTTGTTGTCGTAGCCTATACCTTATTTGGTGGCTTCCTCGCGGTAAGCTACACCGACTTCATTCAAGGAATGATGATGGTCCTCGCTCTGCTGCTTGTACCGATCATCGGCTTCTCAAAAACAGGCGGAACTGCCGAGACGTTCAACACAATCCGGTCAATTGATCCTTCCTTGCTTGATTTATTTAAAGGGACTACCGTACTCGGGATCATTTCCACTTCCGCATGGGGGCTTGGTTACTTTGGCCAGCCGCATATCATCACCCGCTTTATGGCGATTACATCGATAAAAGAAATAAAAAGTGCCAGAAGAATCGGAATGGGCTGGATGATTTTCTCCTTAATTGGGGCTGTTCTAACATCTCTTGTCGGTCTTGCTTATTTCAATCAGAACCCAGATGTGAAACTGGATAACCCTGAGGCAGTTTTCATTGTGCTCGGGCAAATCTTCTTCCATCCATTGTTTGCTGGATTCATGCTGGCTGCGGTGCTGGCTGCGATCATGAGCACGATTTCTTCTCAGTTGATTGTTACATCCAGCGCCCTTACGGAAGATTTATACAAAATTTTATTCAAAAAAGAGAAATCCGATATGCAATATGTATTTTTCGGACGCTTGGCTGTGCTCTTAGTAGCAATCGTAGCCGCTGCGCTTGCATGGGCTCAGAACGATACCATTCTTGGACTGGTGGCATACGCATGGGCAGGCTTCGGTGCAGCGTTCGGACCGATCATCCTGCTAAGCCTGTACTGGCGTAAGATGACCAACTGGGGAGCGATATTCGGGATGGTTGCCGGCGCAGCCACCGTCGTCATCTGGAGCTATACCGGTCTGAGCGACACCATGTATGAAATCGTCCCTGGCTTCCTGATCAATCTGATTGTATCCATCGTCGTCAGCCTGGTTACTTATAAGACAAACCCGGAGATAGAAAAGGAATTTAATCAGAGTGTAGAGAACTTAAAATCGGAATAAAATAATCAAAACGTATTCCGATGGCACCGAGGTACACCGACATTTCGTCATTTCACCATCCAAATAAAGAATTTCAACCCGAACCTTCTCATAGGATTGGGTTTTTTTCGATAAGAACATTGAACCTGTCAATAAAGAACAGCGCAAGTGCCTTGGTGTGTACGTGTACCGACTAGTGCTGGAGCTGGACAGTTCTCAAACAACTTTTCTACTTTCTTATTCTATAAAAAAATAGAATCAAGTTAGAAAGTTTGTTGGGTAATTTCGACATCATTTCTCGGGAAATAACGACAAGAAAGCTGGCGATTGATTCGCCAGCTTTCGCTATTATCTTTTATTCAGTTCTTCCACCAGCAGTTTATTAACTAATGGCGGGTTCGCCTGCCCTTTTGTCGCTTTCATAATTTGACCGACAAGGAAACCTTTTGCCTTGTCCTTTCCACCTTTAAAGTCTTCAACAGATTGTGGATTGGCATCGATGATTTCAGTAATGATTTTTAGCAGCTCTCCTTCGTCAGAGATTTGCACAAGACCCTTCTCCTTGACAATTTGCTCCGGCTCACCGCCATTTTCGATTAATTCCTTGAAAACCTGCTTGGCGATCTTGGAAGAGATCGTGCCTTTCTCGATCAGGCCGATTAAGTCGGCAAGTGTTTTAGATGTCAGTGCTGTTTCATGAAGCTCCTTCGATTCGGATTTCAGATAAGCTGAAACCTCTCCCATCAGCCAATTGGATGCCTGCTTAGGGTTTGCACCTGCTCGCACTGATGATTCAAAGAAATCAGCCATTTCCTTCGAAACAGTCAACACTTCAGCATCATAAGGCGGCAGCCCCATTTCCTCGACATATCGCTTCTTCCGCACGTCAGGGAGTTCTGGAATTTCTGCACGGACTCTTGTTTTCCATTCTTCATCGATGTAAAGATCAGGTAAGTCAGGTTCAGGGAAATAGCGATAATCATCTGATCCCTCTTTCACGCGCATAAGCAGTGTCGTGTTCGTGGCTTCATCATATCGCCTTGTCTCTTGCTGAATTTTGCGGCCAGCAAGGATTTCCTGTTCCTGGCGCTTTTCCTCATACTCAAGCCCTTTGCGCACAAAGTTAAAGGAATTCAAATTTTTCAGCTCTGTCTTTGTGCCAAATTCCTTCTGGCTAACAGGACGGATGGAGATATTCGCATCACATCGGAGGGAGCCTTCTTCCATTTTACAATCCGATACGCCTGTATATTGGATGATGGACTTCAGCTTTTCAAGATAGGCATATGCCTCGTCCGGCGTGCGTATATCGGGTTCCGATACGATCTCCACGAGCGGCGTTCCTTGACGATTGTAGTCCACTAATGAATAGCCGTCTCCATGAGTTAGTTTTCCGGCATCCTCTTCCATATGGATGCGCGTGATGCCAATCTTCTTTTTATAGCCATTGACTTCTATTTCAATCCAGCCATTTTCCCCGATCGGCTTATCAAACTGGGAAATCTGATAGGCTTTCGGATTGTCCGGGTAAAAATAGTTCTTGCGATCAAATTTCGTATGCTCTGCAATTTCACAGTTCAAAGCCATAGCCGCTTTCATAGCGTAATCGACTGCTTTCTTATTTAAGACCGGCAGTACCCCCGGATACCCGAGATCGATCACGCTTGTATTTGTATTCGGCTCGGCACCAAATTGGTTCGGACTTGCCGAAAAGATTTTAGACTCTGTTTTTAATTCCACATGGACCTCAAGGCCAATTACCGTTTCAAACTTCATCTGTTTCACCCCTTTATAGCTCAGGTTGTTGTTTATGGAATGATGTCGCCTGCTCGAAAGCATAGGCTACCTTATACACGGTGCTTTCATCAAAATGACGGCCAATAATTTGCAAACCAAGCGGCAGCCCCTGGTCGAATCCGCATGGAACCGAAATGGCTGGAACGCCAGCTAGGTTTACCGGAATCGTTAAAATATCGTTTGCGTACATTGTCAGCGGATCGCTCGTATTCTCGCCGAATTTAAATGCAGGCGTAGGCGTTGTCGGTCCTACAATGACATCATATTGTTCAAATACTTTTTCAAAGTCCTGCTTGATCAGTGTTCGGACTTTCTGCGCTTTTTTATAATAAGCATCATAATATCCAGAACTAAGCGCAAAAGTCCCAAGCATAATCCGGCGTTTCACTTCCTCGCCGAAGCCTTCTGCTCGAGTCTTTTTATACATTTCGATCAGATTCTCTGCGTTTGGTGTCCGATAACCGTAGCGAACGCCATCAAAGCGCGCCAGGTTCGCGGACGCTTCGGAAGAGGACAATAGATAATAAGTAGCCAGAGCATACTTGGAGTGCGGCAGGGAAACCTCTTCCCATGTTGCTCCTAGTTTTTCCAGGACTGCAAGAGCATCCATCACAGACTTGCGAATCTCTTCGTTCACACCCTCACCAAGATATTCCTTTGGTACTGCGATCTTCAACCCTTTTATATCGCCATTTAGGGAAGCAATATAGTTTGGTACGTCGACTTTTGCAGAAGTTGAATCCATCTCATCGTAGCCAGCGATTGCTGTTAACAAATAGGCATTGTCTTCTACATTTCGTGTAATCGGGCCGATCTGGTCCAAAGAAGACGCAAACGCGATCAATCCGAAACGGGAAACAAGTCCGTATGTTGGCTTCATGCCTACCACTCCACAAAACGATGCCGGCTGGCGGATGGATCCACCTGTATCAGAACCCAAAGAGAACAGTACTTCCCCTGCTGCTACTGATGCAGCTGAACCGCCTGAAGACCCACCAGGTACGCGGTCCAAATCCCATGGGTTGAGTGTTTTTTGAAAGCCTGAGTTTTCATTCGATGATCCCATCGCGAACTCGTCCATGTTCAGCTTGCCGATTGTCACGGTTTCGGCTTGTTTAAGCTTCTGGATTACCGTTGCATCATAAATAGGATGGAAGTTTTCGAGAATCTTGCTTGCTGCCGTCGTACGCAGACCATTTGTTACAAGATTGTCCTTTATTCCAATTGGCAGGCCATATAATTTACTCGTTGGAGCGTTTTGCACGGCCTTTTCATCCAATGCTTTTGCGGTTGTTCTGGCATTTTCTTCATCCAAGGTTAAAAACGCCTGCACCTTGCCTTCGACCTCGCCAATTCGCTTGTATGATTCGTCAACCAGGTCGGAAACACTTATGTCTCTTTTATGTAAAAGCTTATGAAGTTCCGAAATCTTATGTTCAAATAAACTCATCGTCGATCCTCCTACTCAATAATTCCAGGTACTTTTACCTGCCCATCCTGGTGTTCCGGTGCATTCTTTAAAACCTCTTCCCGTGGCAGTCCTTTTTGGGCACGATCCTCTCGCATCACATTCTTTATTTCCAGCACATGAGCAGTCGGATCAACATTGTCCGTATTTAGCTCATTTAACTGTTCTGCGTATGTAATGATTTTATCCAACTGGTCTGTCAGCAATTGCGCCTCTTCTTCCGTAATCGCCAATCTTGCCAGGTGTGCGACATGTTTCACCTGACCTTCTGAAATCCTTGACATAAAAGCACCTCCATGTTCAATCGTCAGTCAATAATAATCATCATAGCAAAGTTTTCGTCCTTAAAGCAATATAAGCCTTGCCGTTTGTACTATTTTTACACGAAGCACCTAGTACTGGAACTCTTTATTTCTTTCCTAGACAAAAAAAGGAGCAGGCCTAGATTAACTGGCTTGCTCATTTGCTGAATAATCGAGAAAAGAATCCTTTTTTCTTGACTGGAGCAGTTTTGGGCATTGGTTTCTTTTTACTGAGATAAATATCTTCCTTATCGATCGCATAATCATGCGCTAAAACTAGCCCCAACTCGGAGTCATACTCCTTGTTGGTCACGATCGTAAACTCGATCCCGCGCTTCTCTGCCGCCTTAATATATTCTGATAAATATGGATAGGAGAGATTGCCATTTAAAAACAGATGGGCATCTTGATTTTGATCCATCAGCTGTTCCACCTCTGGTTCAACGCCATTTCGGATCACTTCTCTTTGTGTAAGCGCGATGACCACCCTTTCCCGAAGAGTTGTCAGAAACCTTCTTCGCTCATCAGGTTTTGTCTGCTTTGCACCATGGATCCCTTGTTGCAAATAATCATCCATCTTGCTATTGCTCAATTGGTCCACCTCCAACTTATTGTATCATCTTACCTCTTTGTGTGCTATTGAGCGAAACCCCTGCTTTCCCACACATCGATTCTCGACAGTTTTTCGGTTTTTGCGTTTCGTCATTGATTGAATCGTAAATAAAACCTTGGCTAATATTATGTATGTTCGCGCCCATTTGTCTGTGCTAGTTTAAGGTTAACCTATTTCAGGGCAAAAAAAACCTTCTCTTCGCATCGAAGAGAAGGACACAAATAGGAGAATGCAAGGTAAAAAATCAAATGGTAAATCCATCCCTGAGTTAAATGACCC
This sequence comes from Mesobacillus stamsii, assembly GCF_030814065.1. Classification (NCBI taxonomy): domain Bacteria; kingdom Bacillati; phylum Bacillota; class Bacilli; order Caryophanales; family Bacillaceae; genus Mesobacillus; species Mesobacillus stamsii. The sequence goes on along the minus strand of NZ_JAUSUN010000023.1, from coordinate 31,322 downwards.
AGGGATGAGAAAAACCGGGCAAACTGCGCCCGGTCCTTTTTTGGGTTTGGCGGATAATCGATTTCTACTCCAGACACTCACTTTCCGTTGGGCGTCAGGCGAGCCTCCTCCTCGCTTCGCTCAAACCTATTCCGATCGTAACCGAGCCTATCACCATCCGAATAAATAATTTCACCCCAAACCCTCACAGGATCGGTTTTTTTGATAAGAACATAGAACCTGTCAAAATAACGGGGCTTTCTTGACAACTTTTCACTCCAAGCACCCAAACCTGTCAAAATAACGTCGGTTTCTTGTCTTGTCCAGCACTAGCACATTGCTCAACGCTTAGGCAACCCGTTTGCCGCTAACTCCTCGAGACGTTTTTCACCTTCTGGTCTATCAACAAAATAGATTCGTTTAAGAATATTTGGCTCCACGCCTCGATTTTCCCGCAATTGCAAAAAAGGGGCAACATATAAATTCTGATATTATGAGAAAAGCGCAAGCGCCTTGGTCAGCTCCGACAAGCGCTGCCCGCCTAAAACGCAAGTCCCGTGGCGGGCGGGTCTAGCACGTCCTGTGCCTCGGAGGGCCAACCGGTGAAGTCGTCTTTGACTTCATTGGGCGGATCGAAACCAATAAGTATAGCCGACTGCCCAGAAACACAGAAACTGGAGACTCCACCGGAAGAAGCGCTTTTTGCTTCTGCCGGTGGAGTGGAAGTTTCGGAGTTTCTAGGAGGCGACACTAGCTTAGCGACTCGAGGGGCTAGCCGCTGGAGCTAGACAATTCTCGTAGTGAATTTTATACTTTTCTTATCTTTTGAAGAAAACCCGTTAAACGGACAAATTCATCTAGAAGCAGTAAATTGCGCTTCCTCAGTGGACCCTTTTAGCGCAGTCGTTGAGGAAGTTCCTCCAGAGATGACCATTGATACATCATCGAAATAGCCAGTTCCGACTTCGCGCTGATGTCTTGTTGCTGTGTAGCCGTACTGCTCACTTGCGAATTCGGCTTGCTGCAGCTCGGAGTATGCAGCCATGCCGCGCTCTTTGTAGCCGCGAGCCAGTTCGAACATGCTATGATTTAGCGCATGGAAGCCTGCCAATGTAACGAACTGGAATTTATAGCCCATTTTCCCAAGCTCGATTTGGAACTTTGCGATCGTTTCCTCGTCCAGCTTCTTTTTCCAATTGAATGACGGCGAACAGTTGTAAGCAAGCAGCTTTCCAGGGAACTTTTCCTGGATGGCTTCTGCAAACCGGCGAGCTTCTTCCAAGTCTGGTTCAGATGTTTCACACCAGACCAGGTCAGCATATGGGGCATACGCCAAACCGCGGGCAATTGCCTGATCTAGACCAGCCTTCGTGCGGAAGAATCCTTCAGGAGTTCTTTCGCCTGTGATGAATGGGGCATCAGTCTGATCGACATCGCTTGTGATCAAATCTGCTGCATTCGCATCCGTTCGCGCAACAATCAAGGTTGGCGTTCCCATTACATCTGCCGCAAGTCGTGCAGCAATTAGATTGCGTACTGCTGTCTGTGTTGGAAGCAGCACTTTGCCGCCAAGGTGTCCGCATTTTTTTTCAGAAGAAAGCTGGTCCTCAAAATGCACGCCTGCAGCACCCGCTTCAATCATTCCCTTCATCAATTCGAACACGTTTAGCTGGCCGCCGAAGCCCGCTTCTGCATCCGCTATGATTGGCGCGAACCAGTCAATAGAATCGTCTCCTTCGCCATAAGTGATCTGGTCGGCCCGCTGCAAAGCTTGGTTGATCCGCTTAACTACCGCAGGGACACTATTTGCAGGGTACAAGCTTTGGTCTGGATACATATTTCCGGATAGGTTTGCGTCTGCAGCTACCTGCCAGCCGCTCAAGTAAATCGCCTTAAGGCCCGCTTTTACCTGCTGCACTGCCTGGTTGCCAGTTAATGCTCCGAGTGCATTGACAAAGTCTTCTTCATTTAGTAGTTTCCAAAGTTTTTCCGCACCGCGACGTGCAAGTGTATATTCCATATCAATTGAACCGCGAAGCTTGATAACATCTTCCGCAGTATAGGTTCTTTCTACCGCAGCCCATCTGTTATCCAATTCCCAGCTTTCCTGCAATTGCTTTACACGATCTTGAGTCATTTTCATTCCTCCTGATTTACGATTTTTCCAGCTACTAAACGAGAGACTGATAGATACTTCCTATTAATTTCTTTTCTGCGTTTCACCCCTTTGTTATAGTACAGATTGGATATATCTAATAAGTATTATATAACAGAATTTTTTGAATGCAACCATTTTGTGAATTTTTCTGAAAAGATTCTAAAATTGAGACTTTAGACCCTATTTGATGAAAAATAGACTTAGTATAGTGCTCATTGGTGTATGCCAGTTCAGAGGCATTTTTAGTAAACAACCCATTGGTGACCTCTTTTCCCTATTTCTGGTTTTTTTGGGCACCAATGCGGCTCATTGATGACCTCTTTTTCCGATTTTTGGTTTTTTTGAGCACCAATACAGCTCATTGGTGACCTCTTTTCCCTATTTCTGGTTTTTTCGAGCACCAATACGGCTTATTGGTGACCTCTTTTTCCTATTTCTGGTTTTTTCGAGCACCAATGCGGCTTATTGGTGACCTCTTTTCCCGGTTTCTGGTTTTTTTAGGCACCAATGCGGCTTATCGGTGACCTCTTTTCCCGATTTTTGGATTTTTTAGGCATCAATACAGCTCATTGGTGACCTCTTTTCCCGATTTCCGGTTTTTTTGGGGCAATGTAGTCATAGTATTAGGTGATGTTTTGTGGTAGGAACTATTCTAATGATCATCGGGGCAATTGTCGTGATCGGTTTCTTGTTCAGTTTGTTATAAGGTTCGTTAAAAGGGTTGCCACTGGGATAAATAGGACCTAGGCTATCCTCTTTAGAATGATGGGCTAGCTCCTTCTAAAGCTAAAAATGGTTTGTGCTGCGGCTTCACAAAAAAGGGTCAACATATAAATTCTGTTATTAAAAAAATCCCCCTCCTCATATGAGAAGGGGGATGTCACAGCTCTATTTGTTAATACATTTCGGAAGTAGTCTTAGCTTGCATGTGGAGCAGTAGGTAGTCAGGTCCGCCAGCTTTTGAATCTGTTCCTGACATGTTGAAACCGCCAAATGGCTGATATCCGACAATTGCGCCTGTGCAGCCGCGGTTGAAGTAAAGGTTTCCGACATGGAAATCTTCACGTGCCTTCTGGATGTGTTCACGGTTACGCGTGATTACTGCTCCAGTCAGGCCGTATTCTGTGTTGTTCGCAATTTCAAGCGCTTCGTCAAAGTCCTTCGCTTTTGCGAATGCAACAACTGGGCCGAAGATTTCTTCCTGCATGATGCGAGCTTTTGGATCAGCGTCTGCAAAGATGGTTGGCTTAATAAAATAGCCCTTTGAGCTATCGCCCTCGCCGCCAGTCATCAAACGTCCTTCTTCTTTGCCAATTTCAATATAGCTCATGATCTTATCGAATGCACTTTGGTCGTTAACAGGACCCATGAATGTGCTTTGGTCGGTAGGATCATCCAGCTTAAGCTCATTTGTCAGTTCAACAACACGGTTAAGGACCTGGTCATATACGTCCTCAACGATGACGGCACGTGAGCATGCGGAGCACTTTTGGCCGGAAAAGCCAAATGAAGATGCAGTGATCGCTTGTGCAGCCAATTCTAGGTCAGCGTCTTTGTCGACAACGATTGTGTCTTTGCCGCCCATTTCAGCGATGACACGCTTCAGCCAGATTTGACCCTCATTCAATTTTGAAGCGCGCTCGTAAATGCGAAGACCTACATCGCGTGAACCGGTGAAGCTTACAAAGCGAGTGTCTTTATGGTCAACAAGGTAATCGCCAACTTCTGCGCCGCTTCCTGGTACAAAGTTAAGAACTCCTGCAGGAAGTCCTGCTTCTTCCATAACTTCAACAAACTTAGCGGCAACAACCGGTGTGGTCGAAGCAGGCTTTAATAGAACTGTGTTTCCAGTGACGATTGCTGCTACAGTTGTTCCAGCCATGATCGCCAACGGGAAATTCCATGGCGAAATGATGATTCCAACTCCAAGAGGAATATAGTCATATCGATTGTCTTCATTTGGACGGCTTTCTACATGGACGCCGTCTTTGATTCGCAGCATTTGGCGAGCATAAAACTCAAGGAAGTCGATTGCTTCTGCTGTATCAGCATCTGCCTCATTCCATGGCTTACCAGCTTCTTTTGTTAAAAGCGCCGAAAATTCGTGCTTGCGGCGGCGAATGATGGCAGCAGCCTTGAACAAAACATCTGCACGTGTTTCAGGCTTCACTTTTCTCCAGCTCTTGAACGCTTCGACAGCCGCCTGCATTGCTTTTTCAGCAAGCTCGCGGTTGGCCTTGGAAACACGTCCAACAACTTCTTCTTTATTGGATGGGTTGTAAGATACAATTTTAGCTTCTGTCGAGATTCTCTCTCCGCCAATAACCAAATCGTAATCCTTGCCTAGATAACCTTCCACTGTCTTAAGTCCTGTTAAGTATCCTTCACGGTTTTCATCAACTTTAAAATTCGTGAAAGGCTCGTGTTTGTATGGCTGAACCATTCGATCCCCTCCTATGTAGTAAATCGTTTTCATTCCCTTTCCATTCTATCATGAGAGTCTCTTAGTGTTCAATGCCAACGTATTAGCAAGTCCTGCTTATTTCGACGATTTTAGACGATACAGAAAAAGCAAAGAGCCATTCTGCTCTTTGCTTTGCTTTTACTCATAAATATGGACAAAAGGTTCATCCTGTTCCGGCTTCTTAACAATTAGCGCCTCTTGCCCGAGGACGGAGGAGACGCTGACCTGCACGGAAACATAGTTAGGGAAATGCTCCATGACAAGACCGGTTACATACTGGGTGAAGCCGATTGCTTCTGCCTTTCCGTAAAATTGGATAGGAATTTCGATGTTCAGCTCCTGCAGCTGGCCATCTAAATAAAATCCTTTGCCAATGACGCCATTGTAGTTAGGGAAGTATGCTTCGACATCCTGTTTGAAATTCTCGAAAAATGTCAGATCATCCCTGTGTTCCTTCTCCGCTTTGTCAGATGGAAACAGGATATATTCTTCTTTTACTTCTTTCCAGTTGCCGATATCATTGCTTCCTTGGGAAACTTCTGTAAAAGCAAAGAAATTCCCCGGCACGACGGAAGAGCGGCTTTCCTGTTCAAATAACCCAATAGTAATCGGGATATTCTTTAACTCTTCGATATTCCGGAGTCTGCTCAGTATTTGCTTGGCAATCTTTTTCCCTTCTGCTTCCAGTTCAGACCGGGTTATGTTTTTTTCGTATACAGCTCCAAATTCTTCGGTACGATAATAATGAATGGAATTCAACGCCAGCCCGATCGCAATGCCGCCAAGCTGGTATGTTCCCTCTTTCCCGGACTGGACGAGGTAATCATGCTCGAGGATATGGGCCAGATAAATAGGATTTTTTTCATTTCGAGTTTTGATGTCTCCTGTGCCAGTATCGATCGGATTCAATCCAAGATTCTCCACTGTGACATCCTTATTTTTATTCTCCTGCTTAGCCCGCAGTTCTTCTTCCTTCGCTTTTACCTGAGCAGGCGTCATTTCTCTCGCCAGCCAGGCAGAGACAGTGTCACCGTCAAGGTACTGGCCTTCTTTAAAAACATACTGATCGGTCGAAAAAGAGTTTTGGGCAATCCGCATCAATCCCGTTTCAAACTCGGTGATGTCATACCTAGTATTCAAATTATTGACGACCATGCCGCGAGCTTCCCCCGGCTCGAACGGCATGATGGTACGGTAATATTTGTCCGAAATTTTGTATTTCGGGATAATCGCTTTTTCTTTCGTAGCATCATCCTTTTTCTGGACGACCTCTTGTTGCTTTTGAAAATTAGGGGCACAGGCCGTCAGCAAAAGGACAAGAGATAGAGCGACTATGGAAAGCTTTCTCATGGCATGTACACCTCTTATTTATTTAATTCTTCCAGCATTTTCTCCTCATTCCACACTTCAATCCCTAGGCTCTCTGCTTTGGCAAGCTTTGAGCCGGCTTCTTCTCCGGCAATGACCAAGTCGGTTTTTTTGCTGACGCTGCCGGCTACATTGCCGCCAAGCGTCTCGATCCTTACTTTCGCTTCGTTTCGGCTCAATTGCTCCAGCTTGCCGGTTAGCACGATCGTTTTACCGGCAAAAAATGAATCTGATTCCTCCGCGGTTACTTTTTTAGGTCCTTTGTATTCCATATTGACGCCAATTGCTTTTAATTCGGAGATCAGTTCCTTCACTTTTTCATTGCCAAAATACGTGACGATGGAGTCGGCCATTTTGTCGCCAATCTCGTTGATCGCAATCAGTTCATCCTTTGATGCTTGCATAAGCTGATCGATTGTTTCAAATTCCTGAGCCAAAGTCTTTGCGGCTTTTGCACCAACAAGGCGGATCCCCAGTCCGAACAGCAGCTTTTCCAACGAATTAGCCTTTGTTGCTTCAATCGCAATCAGCAAATTGTTGACGGACTTCTCTCCCATTCGCTCAAGGGCGAGAAGCTGCTCGCGTGTCAGCTTGTAAATATCGGCTACATCCTTGATCAGCTCCTGAGCAAACAGCTGGCTTACTACCCGTTCACCAAGCCCGTCGATATTCATCGCATCACGGGAAACGAAATGGATCAACCCTTCTCTGATTTGGGCAGGACATTTCGGATTGATGCAGCGAAGCGCGACCTCCCCCTCCATCCGGACAAGCTCGCTTCCGCATTCAGGGCAGTGAGTTGGCATATGGAACTCTACTTCTTTGCCTGTCCGCTGCTCAACGAGAACATTCACCACCTCAGGAATGATGTCACCCGCTTTTTTGATGACGACCTTGTCGCCGATTTTGATATCTTTTTCACGGATTAAATCTTCATTATGCAAGGAAGCACGGCCTACGGTTGTACCTGCAACCTGTACAGGCTCAAGGATGGCTGTTGGGGTCACAACCCCAGTGCGGCCTACGTTCAATTCAATGTCCATCAAAGTCGTGACAACTTCTTCGGCAGGAAATTTATAAGCGATTGCCCAGCGCGGACTTTTCGCCGTTGTTCCCAATTCAGCTTGTTGGTCAAGTGAATCCACCTTGATGACGATGCCATCAATATCATACGGAAGATCCGGGCGTTTTTCGACCCAGCCATTCACATACTCGATGACCGCTTCGATACTGTCAACCTTGCGGCGTTCTTTATTTGTTTTGAATCCAAGCTGCTCCAGATAATCCAGTCCTTCGCTATGAGAACGGATTCCTGTATCGCCGACATCGGCGATGCCATAAAGGAAAACATCAAGATTCCTAGAAGCGGCAATCTTCGGATCAAGCTGACGCAAAGAGCCTGCTGCTGCATTGCGCGGATTGGCAAATGGCTCTTCTTCGCGTTCTTTCCTGGACTTGTTCAAGGCTATAAAAGACTTCTTAGGCATGAACGCCTCTCCGCGAACTTCAAGCGAAACCGGCTTTTTCAGACGGATCGGCAAGGAACGGATGGTTCTTAAATTAGACGTAATATCCTCTCCTGTTGTTCCATCACCGCGGGTTGCCCCGCGGACGAACATGCCATCTTCATAAATAAGCGAAACGGCAAGTCCATCGATCTTCAGCTCGCAAACATAGGATACATTGTCGCCAACACCCTGGCGAACACGGCGGTCAAAATCGCGAAGTTCCTGGTCGTCAAATGCATTCCCAAGACTTAGCATTGGAATCGTATGCTGCACCTTATGGAACATCGATAATGTCTCGCCGCCGACACGCTGTGTCGGGGAATCAGCCGTCTGCAGTTCCGGGAATTGTTCTTCGATTTCAAGCAGTTCCCGCAACAGTCTGTCGTATTCCGCATCCGGAATTGTCGGCTGGTCAAGAACATGGTAATCATAACTATATTGATTCAACAGATTTTGCAAATCCTTCGCTTTTTTCTCAGCGCTTTGAAAATCCATAAATCCAGCCCTTTCATAATTAAGATGAGCATATTAACTGGGTGCAGAAACTTACGCCTTCGTAATCGGTGCAAACTTGGCCAGCAATCGTTTGATTCCCGTAGGACTCGGAAAAGCAATATCTAGCTCCGTTCCTTCTCCGGACCCCTTCACACTGACAACCGTGCCAGTTCCCCATTTGCCATGCTGGGCTTTGTCGCCAACCTTCCAATCGAGACCCTCGCCGCCGCTGGCTACGGCAGCCGGTCGAGTCACAGCCCCGCGCGCAGGTATAGATGCCGCGCCATTTCTCCCTCCGCGGATTGGAGTTGGTCTTGCTCCGTTAGCTGGTGTTGGTCTTGCCCCACTAGCAGGTGCCGATGTTCTTCCTCTTGGCACGGCATCTTCGATTAACTCATCAGGAATTTCTTTGATAAAACGTGATTCCTGGTTCATATTCGTGCGGCCGAAAAGAGTACGCATCTGTGCATTCGTGATGAAGAGTTCTTCCTCGGCGCGGGTGATTCCCACGTAAGCAAGACGTCGCTCTTCCTCCATTTCATTCTCTTCCATCAAGGAACGGCTATGCGGGAAAACTCCCTCTTCCATTCCGATCAGGAACACCACCGGGAACTCTAGTCCCTTGGCTGAATGCAGGGTCATTAATGTGACAACATCGGTTTTTTGTTTGCCGTCATCATCAAGACGGTCGATATCGGCAACAAGCGCCAAATCCGTCAGAAACGCGACTAGGCTCTTATCTTCACTGCTTGCTTCAAAACTCTTTGTTACCGATAAAAATTCCTCTATATTTTCCAGTCTGCTCTCCGATTCCAACGATTTCTCTGCCTTAAGCATATCGCGATAGCCTGTCTTATCAAGGATTTCCTCCACCAGCTCAGTAACCGATAGGTATTCCTGCTGCTGCGTGTAATGGCTGATCAGGGTGCGGAATTCAGCCGCTGCTTTTTCCGCCTTCGGGCTGAGTCCGATCATTTCAATCGTCTCGAGCGCCTGGAACATTGACAGGTCATGCATCGTTGCGAAGTTGGCAATTTTTTCAATCGAGGTTGTTCCAATTGCGCGCTTTGGAACGTTGATGATTCTCTGCAAGCTGATGTCATCATCCGGGTTGGAAATCAGGCGCAAGTAAGCAAGGATGTCCTTAATTTCTTTCCTGTCATAGAACTTAGTGCCGCCGACAATCAAGTAATCAATGTTGGACTTCAGGAATGATTCCTCGATCACGCGCGACTGAGCGTTTGTCCGGTACAAGATCGCGATGTCAGACAGCTTGTGGCCCTGCCGCAGCAGCTCCTGGATTTTTCCAATGACGAACTGTGCTTCGCCATGCTCGCTATCTGCACGGTAATACATGATTTTATTGCCCTCGGCATTTTCCGTCCACAAATTTTTCGGCTTGCGGTTCATATTGTTTTGGATCACCATATTCGCCGCCAGCAAAATCTTTTTCGTCGAGCGATAGTTCTGCTCGAGCAGAATCACGCTGGCTCTCGGGTAGTCTTTTTCAAAAGAAAGGATATTCGTGATATCCGCACCTCGCCAGCGATAAATCGATTGGTCGGAGTCTCCGACGACACAAAGGTTCTGGAAGCGCTGGGCAAGCAGTTTTACCAGCATGTATTGTGCCTTGTTTGTATCCTGGTATTCATCTACGTGTATATATTGAAATTTGCGCTGATAATATTCAAGTACTTCCGGTATGCGGATGAATAAGGTGATCGTGGTCATGATTAGATCATCGAAATCGAGCGCGTTATTTTTGCGGAGCCTGCGCTGGTATTCTTCGTACACATCGCTGACCTTCTGTGAAAAATAATCCGCAGCTGTTTTCGCATATTCTTCAGGTGTGATCAATTCATTCTTCGCCGAGCTGATCGTCCCTAGGATCGCTCTTGGATCGAATTTCTTCGGATCCATGTTCTTATCTTTCAAAATGGACTTAATGACCGATTGCTGGTCTGTTGAATCAAGGATCGTAAAATTCCGATTATAGCCTAGACGATCGATGTCCCGGCGCAAAATTCGCACACACATGGAATGGAACGTCGAAATCCAAATTTGGTCTGCCGCTCCGCCCATCATCTTTTGAATCCTGTCGCGCATCTCGCGCGCCGCTTTATTCGTAAATGTAATCGCCAGGATGTTATAAGGATTTACCCCTTTTTCGACCATTAAATAGGCAATCCTGTGGGTCAAAACTCTTGTTTTCCCTGAGCCTGCTCCGGCCATCAGAAGCAGCGGTCCGTCGACTTTCTTGACAGCCTTCTGCTGCTCCGGATTCAGGCCACTCAATAATTTATCCGTTAAAAACTGCACACTCTCCACCACCTATACAAACACTTGTTCTTATTTTACCCGATAATACCATACAATTCAACTAGATTAGGACTTAATTGAAGCAACTGTTTTCACTGCTTCATCGATGTTTTGGTAGATGATATTCCCTACAACAATCACATCGGCATGGGCAGCCATTTCTACTGCCTGCTGTGCGGACTCAATCCCGCCACCGTAAAAGAGGACCGTTTGGTCGAGCACATCCTTTGCCGCTTTGGCATATTCCGGATTTCCGTAGGTACCGCTGTATTCCAAATAGAAAATCGGCAAGTGGAACATTTTTTCCGCCATCATCGCGTATGCTCGTACATCATCGACTGAAAGCTCTGTCTTCGCCTCGGTCAATTTGGCCGCCTTGCAATCCGGATTGAGGATGCAATAGCCTTCCATTTTCACCTCAGCCCAATCCATTAGATGGCCATATTCCTTGACCGCTTTAACATGCATCCCGGTAATCCACTCCGCGTTGCTGCTGTTTAGCACCGTCGGGATAAAATAAAAATCAAATCCCGGCGTGATTGAGTCGATCGTCGAGACCTCGAGAATGCATGGTACCGTATACCGGCGGACGCGAGCCATCAAATCGAGGACGCCTTCCAGCGTGACTCCATCCGTCCCACCAACTAGTATGGCGTCAGTTCCAGACTCGCAAATTCTTTCTAACTCTTCATCAGTGATCTGCTTATTTGGGTCGAGTTTAAACACATGTCTCCACTCGCGAACATCGTACATCGCAAAATTGCCCCCATTCTAACTATCCATTTCCCCATTATAGCATTGGTGCTATAATTTAAAAAAGACGGAATCCTATTTGATTCCGTCCTCAAGAAAAACTAATTTGCTTTTTCAGTATTTTCCTGCTCTTTCAATCGTTCGAGTGCCATTTCGTATGCATCGTTCCCATAGTTCAGGCAGCGCTTGACGCGGGAAATTGTGGCAGTGCTTGCGCCTGTTTCTGTTTCGATTTTGTGGTAGGTCTTCCCTTCTCGAAGCATGCGGGCTACTTCCAGACGCTGTGCAAGTGACTGGATTTCATTCACTGTTGCCAGGTCATCAAAGAAACGGTACGCTTCTTCCAGGTCCTTCAGCGATAAAATCGCCTTGAACAATTGGTCGAGTTCCTTGCCTCTTAATTTATCAATTTGCATATATTCTACCCCTTAATTCACTCGGAATTTATTGTGGAGAGTCGAATGAGACATCACTGATTGATGGGACAATATTGATCCAAGTTTTCCCGGGAACGAAACCAGCTTTTGACCCATCTTTATAAGGGATGATTCTGCTAGCTTCCTTTTTCCATTGTATCTCATTCACTTTGCCTTTTTGAAATAGATAGCCCTTGCCTCCGGAGTTCATGTCGATTTCCCTGCGTCCGGCATTGTCGACAACTTTATGGTCCATTTGGACGATAAGGATATTATCGAGTAGAATAGGTCCCTTTGATTCAAAGTCAACGGTTTCTTCGCTTCCATTAAAACGGTGGTACTTAGCCTCCACCGGATTATACTTGTAAATAACATCGAAAGACGGCGAACCATAGGATACCATGAAGTCTTCCGCCGGAGTTCCCTCGAGCAGTTCTGCTTCCTTGCCGCTCAAGAATACTGCAGGTTCAGGCGCTTTGTCCATTCCATAGCCTCTCATCTCCGCACCCTTTACGATATTCTCATACGTTATATACGAATTATGAGGCGCCTTGCGGAAATCAGCACGTTTGAACAATGATCCGTCATATTGCATGCCATTGATGTTATCAATTTCGCCGCGTTCCAGCATTTCCTTCGCTTCAGGACTGTAACCATGGGCGATGAAAAAGCTGTCAAACCCCGATGCCAAATCGATGAAGTATTCCCTCGCACTGCGAACAGGGCCGATGTTTTCAGGCTTCTCACTCTGAAAAATCGCCACAAACCTTGTTACGCCGCCTTCAGCCAAAACTTCATAAACAACGTCTGCTTTATTCAGCCCGGATTGCGGCCTTGCTTGCGGGTGATTATTGACAACCACTGCTACTGCCCGGTCTGACGATATCTCTGTTGTGCCCACTCCGGTAAGCGGAAATTGAGCTTGCAATCCTTCTGTTTCCTTTTTATCCGTTTCCGCTTGTTTTTCTTTCTCTATTTCTTGTTTTTTTGTCTCTTTGCTGCTGCATCCTCCTGCAAGCACGATTGCTACAGCCAGCACAGCGATCCATATTTTTCTCATTTGGCCACCCCTAGAACACGGTTCATGCATGGCTGTCTATTTCTTAGATGTACTTTTATATTTTAACGCATTATCGTTGGAAAGAGTACCGTTTTTTTCATCACGTCATAGATGCCCATCTGGGTGATTCGGATATAAGGTAAATGCGTTGATGAGAAGAATAACAGGGAATAGATTGGATCCGCAAATTTATAGCCCTTGTCCTTCAAATATTCCAGCAACTGCTTTTCTTCTGCCATCAGCTCCATTACTGGATGGCTCGACATGACTCCTTGAAGAGTCAGTGGGATTTCACGGACAGGGACTCGATTTTCACTGGCAACAATGCCTCCTCCAAGCTCCTTCAGTCTGTCAAAAGCAGCAATCATATCCTGCTTGTTTTTCCCAATTAAAATAATATCTCCGGTATTGGAAAATGAACTTGCAAGCCCCTGCAAATCGGTTGCAAAGCCTTTTAACACTGTATTGATACGCCATTTCCCTTTGCGGTCGAACAGGGTGAAAAAACATTCATCATGGTTTGATGGTAATTGCTCTGCGGAAACATCGATCGAAATGGAATAAGGCTTCGTAATCACTGAATTCTCCATCTTAATTCCAAATGGCATCGAAAACTGCAGATCGTCCATTGTCAAATTCCAATCCAATTCTAGCGGAGCAAAGCCCATCTCCGACCAAGGCAACTCTTTGCCTTCATCCATTGCCACGCCATCTCGTTTCACCCAACGGCCCTTCGCGAGCACCGATACAGGAGTTGGATTTCTTTCATCGCTCAGGATATTGATGTGCGCAATCCGTCCAGTAGCGATATTCCCATGCAGATGCTCGAAATTATAATAACGCGCCACATTGATGGTCGCCATATTATAGGCATCGATAACCGGAACGCCATGATCTATGGCAATCCGGATCAATTCATCCATGACGCCATTTTCATAAAATGCTGTTGATGAACCATCAGTCGTCATCATAAACCGGTCGTACACCGCGATATCAAGCTCATGAATTTCATCCAGCAGCTTCGGCAAATCTGGGCGGATGGAGGAATGCCGCAGCGACACCATATACCCCTGCATCAGTCTTCTTCTGACTTCCTCGCCTGTCATCGCCTCATGGTCGCAGTCCGCGCCGAACAGCATCATTTTTGCCAAGGTTTTCTCTGATGCTCCCGGAAAATGCCCTTCTATTTTCTTGTGCAAACGCTTCGTTTCCTGCATCCAGTGAAGAATCATGTCATCGCCGCTCAACAGCTTTGGCCAGCATGTCAGTTCCCCGCCCTGGACGACATTCTCATGCTCCAGCCATGCCCTGACATTGCTGTTGGAAAATACCTCTTCCTCGTGATCAATCTCTGTCTGTGCGTCAAACCGGCTCCACCAGTACATGGTAACGGGAATATCATTTAGCTCATTGATAAAAGAAAACGCTTTCTTTTTTCCTAATTGCAAAGCAAGCACCATATTGTCATTGATCAATGTGGTCGTCCCCGTTTGCGCTGCATAAGCAGCGAAAGAATGGGGATTATAAAGTTGAAATGGGTGGGCGTGTGGTTCAATATACCCCGGCACGAGTCTCATTCCGGTGCAATCCATGATTTCACACTGCTCCGTATTTTCCGGCAGGTTTTCACCAACGTACACAATCCTGTCATTGTAAATCCATATGTTCGCAGTCATCCATTTGCGGAATGTCTGGTTTAAATACGTTGCATTTTTCAATAAAATCGTCGGTGGAAGGGTGCCGTCCAGCACAGCAGCATGGTTGCGCAATTGTTTGTTTTTCCATCGGTAACGTTGTTCCATACCATGTTCCCCTTTTCTAAGTTTTAAAAAGAAAGCCTTTACATTATTGTACTATCGTATCATATTTTACTGTTTAACGCACTAAAGAATTTTAAAATAGCGATCAAGGGAGCGATGAAAAATGAACGTGCGTCCGAATATAGGCATCCTCAATGCCCTTGTGCGAATTACCGCGGGGCTGACAATTCTGGCATGGTCGACCGCCAAAATGGTGAAGCGGCCGTGGAAGGATTCCTATCTTTTTATTGCCATGCTTGGCGCCATGAAGGTCGGCGAAGGAATCGTTCGCTATTGTCCAATGACCGCCGCCTATGAAAAATGCCAAGATAGAATGGAACAGAAAAATTCGGGGGATCAAGACTCTGAAGGATGGATCCAGTACAATCCTAGTTAAAATAGAAAGCCCCCATTACCTGGGGGCTTCAAAAAAGGAGATGATTCTAATGTTTTGGGAATATATCATTGACGTCAGCTTTGTCTGGATCGCATTGATTGGCAGCATCATTGCCATTTTATTCGTTTATATAAAGAGTTCTAGTAAGAGACGTGCGCGATAGCTTTGCTGCCGATATCCTTTCGGTAAAAAGTCTCCGGACAGTCAAGCTTTTCCAGCTCAGCATATACTAGTTGCTGCGCTTCTTTAAGCGTGTCTGCTTTAGCACCAACTAGCAACACCCTGCCGCCGTTTGTCACGAACTTGCCGTGGCTGTTTTTCGCTGTACCTGCATGAAAAACATTGGACATATTTTCCACGCCTTTGAGTTCAGCACCTTTTTCATACTCATCTGGATAGCCATTAGCTGCGACCACCACGCCGATCATCGCTTCCTTATGCCAATTCATTTCCGGTTTGCCGCCTTCAAGCAATTCGATGATCACCTTAACCAAATCCGACTTCATTCTCGGCAGAAGGACCTGCGTTTCCGGATCGCCAAACCTGGCATTGAATTCGATCACCTTAGGTCCTTCCTCTGTCTCGATTAACCCGGCATATAGTATCCCAGTAAAGCTTCTTCTTTCCATTTCCATCGCAATTGCAGCTGGAATAAGGATTTTCTCGACCGCCTCTTCGATGGAATCGTTTTTGATTTGCGGAACGGGCGAATACGCACCCATCCCGCCGGTGTTCGGCCCTCTATCCCCATCAAACGCCCGCTTATGGTCCTGGGCAATTTCAAGCGGAATCACCGTTTCTCCGTTCACGAACGCCATCAGCGAAAACTCTTCTCCTGTTAAAAATTGCTCAATGACCACGATTGCGGAAGCTTCCCCAAATTTGCCGTCAAGCATCATTTCCTGCAGTGCCTGTTCCGCTTGCTGCATTGTCATTGCTACGACGACACCTTTTCCTGCTGCCAATCCATCCGCCTTAATGACAATTGGAGCACCAACTGTGGCCAAATAATCCCTTGCCTGGCCGTAGTCGGTGAATGTTTCGGATTGAGCAGTAGGAATGCCATATTTTTTCATCAAGTCCTTCGCAAACGATTTGCTGCCCTCGATCATCGCTGCTGCTTTTCGCGGACCAAAAACCTTGAGCCCCTCTTCGATGAATCTGTCTGCCAGCCCCGCGAGCAGTGGAATTTCCGGACCGATGATCGTCAGCCCAATTTGTTGCTCCTTTGCAAAGGAAACAAGCGCTTCTGCATCCATTTCGTTAACGGCCACAAGCTTCGCACAGTCCTCCATGCCCGGGTTTCCCGGCGCCACAAACACTTCTGTAACTAGCGGACTCTCCCTCACTTTTTTACAAATCGCATGCTCTCTGCCGCCCTTGCCAACCACCAGAACCTTCATTTCCTGCACCTCCGTGTCCTGCTTCCTAACGAATTTCCCTGCCACTATTCCAACTAACTTAATGCCTGAAATGCCTTACTCCAGTAAACACCATCGCGATCCCGTATTCATCTGCTTTCTTAATGGAATCCGCATCACGGACCGAGCCTCCTGGCTGGATGATGGCTGTGACCCCGGCTTTTGCCGCCGCTTCGACTGTGTCTTCCATCGGGAAGAACGCATCGGATGCAAGCGCTGCACCCTTCGCTTTCGAACCAGCCTGTTCCAAGGCAATTTTTGCTGCTCCAACACGGTTCATCTGTCCTGCTCCAATGCCAAGAGTCCTATCTTTATCGGATACGACGATTGCGTTGGACTTAACATGCTTGACAACCTTCCAAGCTAGTTTCAACGCCTCCCACTCGACATCCGTTGGTTCTCGCTTCGTTGGCACAGAGATTTCTGCGTCATCGAATCCAAACGCATCCTGCTCCTGGACAAGCAAACCTCCTTCAATCGAAGAAAGAGTGTTTTCCTTGTTTCCCTTGCCATCGAAGGAAACCTTCAATAAGCGCAGGTTTTTTTTCGCCGATAAAATCTCAAACGCTTCGTCGCTAAAAGAAGGCGCAATAATGATTTCCAGGAAGATTTCATACAATTTGCGTGCCGTCTCTCGATCCACCTCGCGATTCAGCGCAACAATGCCGCCGAAAATAGAAACAGGATCCGCTTCAAATGCCTTCTCAAACGCCTCAAATAAATTTTTTCCCGTGCCGACACCACATGGATTCATATGCTTCACGGCAACGGCTGCAGGCTCGGAGAATTCTTTGACAATTTGCAAGGCAGCATTTGCATCATTGATATTGTTATAGGAAAGCTCTTTCCCATGAAGCTGTTCTGCTGCTGCAACCGAAAATGAAGAACCAAGCGGCTTCTGGTAAAAAGCTGCCTTCTGATGCGGATTTTCACCATAACGAAGGCTTTGCTTTAACTCGTAAGTAACCGTCATTTTCTCTGGCTGTTGTTCGCCTGCAAGATTTGTCATATATTCCGCAATTAGCGCATCGTAAGCTGCCGTGTGGCGGAACACCTTCGCAGCCAGCGTGCGGCGTGTTTCCAGCGATGTTCCCTGGTTCTTTTTGTATTCATCGATCACCTGCTTGTAGTCTGCAGGGTCAACGAGCACGGTTATGTATAGATGGTTTTTCGCAGAGGCGCGCAGCATTGCCGGACCGCCAATATCGATATTCTCGATCGCTTGTTCCGGTGTGACGCCGGGCTTGGAAATGGTTTCTTTGAAAGGATACAAATTGACGCAAACGAGATCGATTTTTTCAATGTGATTGTCAGACATCTGAGCCTGATGAGAAGGATCGTCGTACTTTGCAAGCAATCCACCATGAATTTTTGGGTGCAGCGTCTTGACACGGCCTTCAAGGATTTCCGGAAATCCTGTTACATCGCTGATGCCGATGACTGGAATCCCTCCTTCTTTCAGCGCATTCTTCGTTCCGCCAGTCGAAATGATTTCAAACCCAAGCTCAACAAGTTCCTTGGCAAATCCCACAATACCATCTTTATTGGAAACACTGATCAGTGCCCGCTTTTTTTTCATTGTACTGCCTCCTCTTTTCCATTTAGCAGCTTCTCCAGAACCTCAGGATATAAGCTGTGCTCGATTCGCTGTATTTTTCGCTGAAGTGACTCGTGTGTCTCCCCAGCAATGATATCCACTGCCGCACTCGCAATCGCCGGTCCGGTGTCCATTCCCTCATCGACATAGTGAATCGTCACTCCCGTCGTCTTGACTCCCGCTGCCAGCGCCTGGCCAATGGCATCCTTTCCTGGAAAAGCCGGGAGTAGAGATGGATGGATATTGATGATTTTTCCCACGTACGCATTCAATAATATTGGGCCAATCAGCCGCATATAGCCAGCAAGTACAATCATGTCCACTTGCAAACTGGTCAGCCTTTGCAAAATTTCTTCCTCGTATGCTTCCTTAGAAGCATAGTTTTTCGGGCTGATGACCAGAGCAGGAATCCCCAGCATTTCGGCACGATCCACCGCAAACGCATCCGGCTTGTCGCATACGAGCAGGCTGATTTCAGCGTTTAGGCTACCAGACTGGGCTGCAACTGCAATCGCCTGAAAATTGCCGCCGCTTCCTGACGCGAACACTGCAATTTTTTTCATATTGCTTCACCAGCCGGTTTGATCAAGATTCCCTCCGTACCAGTAACTGTCCCAATTACTGAAGCCCGCTCCCCTTTTTCGGTAAAAAATGCAACAAGTTCCGATGCAAGTTTTGAATCAACCGCCACGACCATGCCAATGCCCATATTAAAAGTTTGATACATATCTTGGCGATCGAGTTCGGCTAATGACTCTAGCGTCTTAAAGACTTGGGATATTTCCCAGCTGCCTTCTTCGATCTCTGCACCAAGTCCTTTCGGCAGCATCCGCGGAATGTTTTCCATGAAACCGCCGCCTGTGATGTGGGCAAGTCCTTTTAGCTCGAATTGCTTCATCGCAGCCAGCAATGATTTTACATAAATGCGGGTCGGCTTCAGCAGCTCTTCGCCAAGTGTGCAGCCGAATTCCTCGATATATCGGTCAAGCTTCCAGTCGGCCTGCTCGAGAAACACCTTGCGCACAAGCGAATAGCCATTGCTGTGAATCCCGCTTGACGCCAGCCCAATCAGCACATCGCCTTCCTTAATTTGCTGCCCTGTTATGATAGCAGCTTTTTCACATGCACCGACTGAAAAACCAGCCAAATCATATTCATCCGGAGAGTACATTCCTGGCATTTCCGCTGTTTCACCGCCGATAAGGGCGCAGCCAGCCAGCTCGCAGCCATCGGCAATTCCTTTGACAATTGCCTCGATTTTTTCAGGATGTGCCTTTCCGCAGGCAATATAGTCCAGGAAGTAGAGTGGTTCTGCCCCTTGGACAACAATGTCGTTCACGCACATTGCAACTGCATCTATGCCAATTGTATCGTGGCGGTCCATCATAAAGGCGAGCATGAGCTTCGTGCCGACACCATCCGTACCCGAAACGAGCACCGGTTCCTTCAGCTCAAGGCTAGAAAGATCGAACATCCCGCCGAATCCGCCCAGCGCTCCGAACACACCCGGTCGGACTGTCCGATTCACATGCTTTTTGATCCGTTTAACCGCTTCATATCCGGCCTCTATATCTACACCGGCCTGCTTATACGCATTAGCCATGTTCACTACCTCCGATTTGGCTGATTTTTTCTACTTATTGTCCAAAAAAGAGCCAGTTTAGTATGGATTTCGTAAAACTGGCCGAATGGAAACATCAAAATATTGCCTATATTTGGAATAAACTCTTTGATCAGCACTTCTGTCCTGCAGGAATCGCCTGCGGATAGATTTCCGTCGGGTACTTCCCTGTAAAGCATGCCAAGCACTGGCCGCGTGTTTCGCCTGGTTCATTGTGTCCGATTGCGTCTAGCATCCCTTCAACACTTAAAAACGTCAACGAATCGGCGCCAATCAGTTCGCGAATCTCTTCCACCGATTTTTCAGATGCGATCAACTCTTCCTTATTTGAGGTATCGATCCCGTAAAAGCATGGATTCTGAATCGGCGGCGAACTAATCACCACATGCACCTCGGTTGCTCCCGCTTCCTTCAGCATCTTTACGATCCGGCGGCTTGTCGTACCGCGCACAATGGAATCGTCAACCATAATGACACGCTTGCCTTCAACAATCCCGCGTACCGGTGAAAGCTTCATTTTCACACCCTGCTCCCGCAGGGACTGCGATGGCTGGATGAAGGTCCGGCCAACATAGCGATTTTTGATTAACCCCATTTCGTACGGAATTCCCGATTCCTCCGCATAACCGATGGCTGCAGAAATACTGGAATCCGGAACACCCGTGACCACATCCGCTTCGATTGGCACTTCTTTTGCCAGCTGCTTGCCAAGATTTTTCCGGGCGGCATGGACGTTGATCCCGTGGATATTGCTATCTGGCCGCGAAAAATAAATATATTCCATTGTACAGATGGCTGTCGTTGTATTCACCGAATACATCTCAGAATGAAGACCATCCTTATCGATCACGAGCAGTTCTCCCGGAAGGATATCCCGGATAAATTCCGCTCCGACAATATCGAAGGCACATGTCTCCGATGCGACCACATAGGCATCGCCAAGTATGCCAAGCGAAAGCGGGCGAAGGCCATGCGGATCTAGTGCCACCATTAACTCCGTCTCGGTCATAATCAAAAAGGCATAGGCACCCTTCAGCATCGGCAAGGCATTTTTTACACGATCCTTCAGCTGACTGAAGCCGCCACGCTTAATTAAATGGGCGAGTACTTCCGTATCAGAACTTGTCTGGAAGATGCTGCCTTGAGCTTCAAGCTGATTCCGCAATGAATCAGCATTTACCAGATTGCCATTATGCGCCAACGCAAGACCGCCGTTTTGCGATTGAAACAGGAGCGGCTGAACATTCTCGTAGCCGCCTCCCCCTGCAGTCGCATAGCGAACATGGCCGATGGCACCGACCCCTTGCAAATCTTCCATTGCCTCTGCGGTAAAAATTTCCGTAACAAGGCCCTCGCCTTTCTTGCCCTTTAGCTGCTGCCCATCGCTAACAACGATTCCCGTCCCTTCCTGGCCGCGATGTTGCAGGCTGTGTAGACCGTAATAGCTGATTTGTGCTGCCTCAGGATGTCCCCAGATTCCAAAAACGCCGCATTCCTCATTCAAGCCTTTTAATTCAGCAAGCATGGGATAGCTCCTTTCCAGGCTTTTTTCAGCCCCTTTACATCATGATGGATCACGTTCTCACCGTTGACATCTATTTTTAAGACTGAAGTTTCCGTTACTTTTCCGATCAAGACCGCATTTGTGATCTTTTCAAACTCTATTTGGTCATCAGGTGCTATCGATAAAAGGAAGCGGGTTTGCGTTTCGCTGAACAGCGCCGATACAACATTTCCTTCTAATTTCACTTCTGCTCCGAGCCCTTTGCTGCCGATCACGGATTCAGCAAGTGCAACCGCGACGCCGCCCTCTGCGACATCATGTGCCGAAGCAACAACACCCTTTCTGATTGCTATTAAAATTTGAGCCTGATAGCTTGCTTCTACTTGTAAATCTAGTTCAGGCGCCTTGCCAAAAATCCGGCCATGAACTAGCTTTTGCAGCTCGCTGCCGCCAAATTCATCCTTCGTATCACCCAATAAATAAATCAAATCGCCGGCGTTTTTAAAATGCTGCGTCGTAACGTGCTTCAGGTTTTCAACTAATCCGACCATTCCGACAACCGGGGTTGGATAGACAGCTGTTCCATTCGTTTCATTGTACAAACTTACATTCCCGCCGATGACGGGTGTGCTCAATGTCCGGCACGCTTCACTCATCCCGTCGACTGCTTTTTCAAACTGCCAGAATATCTCCGGCTTCTCCGGATTCCCGAAGTTCAGGCAATCTGTAATCGCCAGCGGCTCGCCGCCAGAACAGACGATATTGCGTGCAGCTTCGGCAACAGCAATCTTTCCGCCTGTTTCCGGGTCAAGATAGAGATAGCGGGAATTGCAATCCGTCGTCATCGCCAGACCCTTTTCCGTGCCACGAATTCTGACTACAGCAGCATCCGAACCTGGCGAAACGACTGTGCTCGTGCGCACCATATAGTCATATTGATCATAGACCCACTCTTTGCTCGCAATCGTCGGCTGCTTGAGCAGCTGCAAAAGAGTCGTTTCATAGTTTTCTACTTTAGGAATTTGATTATCCATTGCCTGGAATTCACGGAAGTAAGCTGGTTCACTAGAAGGCTTGTAATAGACAGGAGCCTCTTCTGCCAGCGCATCTGCCGGCACTTCCGCTACTACCTCCCCGTTATGCAAAAGACGAAGCATCTTGTCGTCCGTTACTGTGCCAATCGCCACCGCTTCCAGCTCGTACTTGGAAAAAAGATCGATGATTTCCTGCTCGCGACCCTTTTCCACCACAATCAGCATACGTTCCTGTGACTCGGAGAGCATCATTTCATAAGGTGTCATGCCTGTTTCGCGCTGAGGAACAAGGTCAAGATTCATCTCGATTCCGGAACCTGCCTTGCTTGCCATTTCAGCAGCCGAACTTGTCAAACCGGCAGCACCCATGTCCTGGATGCCGACTAACGCGTCATTTTTCACAAGCTCCAGGCAAGCTTCCAGAAGCAATTTTTCCATAAAGGGATCTCCGACCTGGACAGCAGGACGCTTCTCTTCCGATGCTTCATTCAATTCCTCGGAAGCAAAAGTGGCACCGTGGATACCATCTCGTCCAGTCTTCGCACCAACATACATAACCGGATTGCCTACTCCATGTGCCTGGCCCTTCTTGATATCCTCGTGGTTGATCAGTCCGACACACATCGCATTCACAAGCGGATTGCCTTCGTAAGAAGAGTCAAACTGAACCTCACCGCCGACAGTCGGAATACCGATACAGTTTCCGTAGCCAGCAATCCCGGCAACAACCTGTTCAAACAAGTATTTCACCCGAGGCGACTCCAGCTCGCCAAAACGGAGGGAATTCAATAATGCAATTGGCCTTGCTCCCATCGAAAAAACATCGCGGATGATGCCGCCAACACCAGTAGCTGCACCTTGGTAAGGCTCGATGGCTGAAGGGTGGTTATGGCTCTCGATTTTGAAAACAACCGCCTGGCCATCGCCGATATCAACGATTCCCGCACCTTCCCCCGGCCCTTGCAGCACGCGCTCCCCGGTGACAGGAAACTTTTTCAGCACGGGCTTGGAATTCTTATAGCTGCAGTGCTCCGACCACATAACCGAGAACAAGCCCGTCTCTGTATAATTAGGTGTGCGTCCAAGTATTTTTTTAGCAGAAGCAAACTCGCTGTCTGACAGGCCCATTTGACGATAAATCTTTTCCTGTTTAATTTGCGCTGGACTTGGTTCAAGCATTAACCGCATTTGCTTCCCTCCATTGTTTGACGATTGATTTAAAAAGCTTCAGGCCGTCTGCGCCGCCAAGTAACTCATCAACAGCTCGTTCCGGATGCGGCATCATCCCAAGAACATTGCCGCGCTCATTCATGATACCAGCGATATCCTCAAGACTTCCGTTTGGATTCTCTCCACTATAGGTGAACACGATTTGATTATTTTCCTTCAATCGGGCAAGCGTTGCATCATCGCAATAATAGTTGCCCTCTCCATGTGCAACCGGAATCGTAATGACCTCGCCTTTTTCATAGCCTGCTGAGAACATTGTCTCGTTGTTCTCGACTTTCAGCTCTACCTGCCTGCAGATGAACTTAAGGCTTTCATTGCGACGCATTGCCCCTGGAAGAAGTCCTGCCTCTAGCAAAATCTGGAACCCGTTGCAGACGCCTAGTACAGGCTTCCCTGCTTCCGCAGCCTTCACAACTTCCTTCATGACATTGCTGAACTGCGCGATTGCACCGGATCTTAAATAATCTCCGTAGGAAAAACCGCCTGGCAAAAGCACCGCGTCATAGTCTTCTAGACTTTCAGTGTCATGCCATACATACTCGGCTTGTTCACCAAGCTCATCCTTTGCGGCATGGTACATGTCGATATCACAGTTCGAACCCGGAAAGACAATCACCGCAAATTTCACTGTGCAACTACCTCCTCAACCTCGTACCTGTAATCCTCGATTACCGTATTTGCCAACAGGCGCTCGCACATTTCCTTCACAGTACCATCGACATCCTGCACACTTTCATCTAAAGTCAGTTCCATATACTTGCCGATCCGTACATCCTGGATTCCCTCATACCCATGTGTCGCAAGCGCATTTTTGACTGCCGTTCCCTGCGGATCCAACACACTTTCCCTTAAGGTGACATACACCTTCACTTTATACATGCAATTGTCCTCCCAATCTCGTTAAAATGGTTTCGTATGCATCGGTCAAATTCCCCAGATCACGGCGGAACACGTCTTTATCAAGCTTCTGCTGCGTTTTCATGTCCCACAGGCGGCATGTGTCAGGTGAAATCTCGTCAGCCAGCAGGATGCTGCCGTCTCCGTCCTTGCCAAATTCAAGCTTGAAGTCTATTAACCTGACGCCAATTTCCGCGAAAAATCCACCAAGGACTTGATTGATTTTTAAAGCCGCTGCCTTCAACTCCGCCACTTCTTCCTCAGTCGCAAGATTCAGTACATCGACATGATCATCGGTAATGAGCGGGTCGCCAAGCAAATCATCCTTCAGGTAAAACTCAACGATCGAGCGCCGGAGCTTCTCGCCTTCCTCAACTCCGAGCCGCTTGGAAAAACTCCCAGCTGCGTAATTCCTCACGACAACCTCAAGTGGTATGATTTTCACTTGCTTCACAAGCTGCTCTGTTTCGGAGATCTTTTTGATAAAATGGGACTGGATTCCCGCTTCGCTAAGCTTCAAAAATAAAAGACTGGTAATCTCATTATTCAGTCGGCCCTTGCCGGCAATTTCCGCCTTTTTCTCGCCGTTGTAAGCAGTCGCCGAATCCTTATATTGAATCCTGACAATCCCTTCTTGATCTGTTGCATAAACCCGCTTCGCTTTCCCTTCGTACAGCAATGTCTGCTCTTCCATTTTAACGCCCTCCGATTAAGATAATTGGCAATCTCAGTCACCTGCAGGTAAATCTTCCATCACAGACCTAAACGCTCAAAAATCATCTCTACATGCTTGATGTGATAGTGGTAATCAAAGCAGTCATCGAGTTCCGCTTCACTTAATAGCCCGGAGATTGTCCCATCGCTCTCGATTAGGCTGCGAAACTGCACCTGCTTCTCCCAGGCTTCCATCGCGCGTGGCTGCACTGTATCGTACGCTTCCTCACGGGACATGCCTTTATCAATCAAGGCTAGCAGCACGCGTTGGGAGTAAATCAAGCCAAGCGTCCGGTCCATATTGCGCTTCATATTCTCCGGATAAACCGTCAAGTTCTTTACGATATTGCCAAAACGGTTCAGCATGTAGTTCAACGCGATCGTTGCGTCTGGCAAAATAATTCTCTCTGCTGAAGAATGCGAGATATCCCGTTCATGCCATAACGGCACATTCTCGTAGGCTGTTGTCATATAGCCACGGATGACCCGCGCCATTCCGGTCATGTTCTCAGAACCAATCGGATTCCGCTTATGCGGCATAGCGGAAGACCCTTTTTGGCCTTTTGCAAAAAACTCCTCCACCTCACGAGTCTCGCTCTTTTGCAGGCCGCGGATTTCCACAGCGAATTTTTCCATCGAAGTCGCAATCAACGCGAGCGTCGACATATAAAACGCATGGCGGTCACGCTGCAAAGTCTGTGTAGAAATCGGTGCCGGCTGCAGCCCTAATTTTTCACAAACATAAGATTCAACAAATGGATCAATATTCGCATACGTTCCAACCGCACCGGAAATCTTGCCGAATTCGACATCACGGGCAGCCATTTTGAAACGCTCGAGATTTCGTTTCATTTCCTCCAGCCAAAGAGCAAGCTTCAGGCCAAATGTCGTCGGCTCTGCATGCACGCCATGCGTGCGGCCCATCATCACGGTGTACTTATGTTCTTTCGCCTTATTCGCCAAAATTTCAACGAAGTTCTCAAGGTCCTTCAGAAGGATCGCATTTGCCTGTTTAAGAACATAAGATAAAGCCGTATCGACAACGTCTGTAGACGTCAAGCCATAATGCACCCATTTGCGCTCTTCCCCAAGCGTCTCGGACACCGCCCTTGTAAAAGCAACCACATCATGACGAGTCTCTTCCTCAATCTCCTTGATCCGGTCCACATCAAAAGAGGCATTCTCCCTTAGCTTCTTTACATCTTCCTTAGGAATTTCGCCAAGTTCAGCCCAAGCTTCACATGCCAAAATTTCCACCTCAAGCCATGCCTTAAAGCGGTTTTCCTCCGTCCAGATTGCTCCCATTTCCGGTCTTGTATAACGATCTATCATTTGTTTTGTCCTCCGATCCATTGTGCTGCGCCTTTCCAAATACAACTTCTCTCAGCTTCATCCAGCGCAACCTCTACTGTCTCTCGTAAAAGGGTCACATGCCCCATCTTCCGTTGATGCTTTGCTTCTTTTTTGCCATATATATGAATTTTCCAATCCGATAGCTCGGCGATCTTTTCAAGCAATGGCTGCTGGTGCTGCCCGAGAATATTCACCATCACAGCCGGCTTCAGCAAATTTGTGCTTCCAAGCGGCCAGCCGCATACTGCCCTGATATGCTGCTCGAACTGCGAAGTCTCACATGCTTCGATCGTATAATGACCCGAGTTGTGTGGTCTCGGTGCCAGTTCATTTATGAAAAGCTCATCGTCAGCAGCCAAAAACATCTCCACCGCAAGCGTCCCAATTAACTCCAACGCCTCCGCAATTTGTTTGGCTGCTTTTATAGCCTTAGCTCCAGCCTCTGCGCTCATTCTTGCCGGCACAATCGTCTGATGCAGAATATTTTCCTCGTGAATATTTTCAGCAACAGGGAAAATACTCGTTTCACCATTCGTACCGCGAGTGACGATCACTGAAATCTCTTTCTCGAAAGAAATCCATTTTTCCAGTACGCAAGTCCCATGGCTGACAAGTGTTTCCGCCAAAACGATATCATCAATGGACTTGATCACCAGTTGCCCTTTGCCGTCATAACCGCCGCGTGCAGTTTTCAGAACAGTTGGCACTCCCAACTTCTCGATTCCAGTCCTGACATCTTCGATTTTTTCAACAACCGTGTAGGGTGCCACCTTCACACCTGCCGCTTCCAAATGGCGCTTCTCTTCTATCCTGTCCTGTGTAACGCGCAGCAATTCTGTCCCCTGCGGCACATAGGCGTATTTATTCAGCCACTCCAGCGCATCCGCATCAATATTCTCAAACTCATACGTAATCACGTCACTCTGTTCAGACAGCTGCTTTATTTTTTCAAGGTCCTCATAGCCACCAACAATCTGCTCATCTGCTACTTGGCCGCATGGGCAATCCGCTACCGGGTCAAGTACGATGACCCTAAAACCCATTGTCTTTGCCGATTGCGCCATCATTTTGCCAAGCTGTCCGCCGCCAATTATCCCGATCGTCTCTCCTGGTAAAATCAATTTAGACAAGCTCATCACTGCTTTCCATCACCGAAATCTTTGTCTCTTCCCGCAATCGCTCCAGCCTCTTTGCAAGCTCCTGGTCAAATGCTCCGATAATTTGTGCTGCCAGCAAGCCTGCGTTCGTTGCCCCAGCCTTGCCAATTGCTACCGTTGCAACTGGCACTCCTCCAGGCATCTGGACGATTGATAAAAGCGAGTCCAATCCATTCAGCGCCCGCGACTGCACAGGCACCCCGATGACCGGAAGGGTGGTTTTCGCTGCTACCATCCCTGGCAAATGAGCTGCCCCACCCGCACCTGCGATGATAACTTTGATTCCTTCCGCTCGCGCATTTTCAGCAAACTCAAACATCAAGTCCGGCGTCCGGTGGGCGGATACAACTTTTTTTATATAAGAAATTTCCAATTGGTCCAGTATGTCACATGCATGCTTCATTGTTTCCCAATCCGACTTGCTCCCCATTATGACCGCAACCGACATTTTTTCTCGCCTCCCTTTTGGAGTTATAAAAACAAAAAACCGGATAGACTGCTTCCTCCATAAAGAAGAGAAAGTAGTCTGTCCGGGTGCGTTTGTGCGCAAGAAATCCATAAGTGAACGCGATTTCTGTTCCCTTCGCTATAAACTACTTTCCCTCATAGTCCGGCCATTTACGGCAGCCGGGTAGAGACTCATGGGCCATATCCCCATTATTATACGAGGGAAAACTAAATTTCACTTTCGACATCTACATATTACCAACCATTTCGCCTTGTTGTCAACCAATAATCGAACATTAATATGTCTTTTATTTTTTTCGTTCGTGTTTAAATGATTATTCTTCTATCGATCTGGCCTCAAAAATAATTTTCCGGCCAGCAGGCTCGTACGCCATTGTTCCGTTTTTTTCTATTTCCTTAAAAATTGGTTTTTCCAATCTGCGTACAGGAGCAAACCCATCCATCTTCATTCTATTAAGGCAATCATCAATCGATTCATGTTCACCGACTTCATACATCTGTTTCTTTTTTGCTTTGCTCATGAAAATAGTTTTCCTTTCCGTACAGATTTCACCCAAAACCCGCCATGAATGGCTTTCGGTTCAAACGCGATGATAAACGCTTTTGGATCCAGTTCCTTAATAGTGTGATATAGCTTCAGCTCATATTTCCTCGGCGTAAGAATCTGCATCGCCATCCGGTTCCCCTCCAGCCCGTGCGCAGCCCAGTCTGTCACACCAAACCCCTGATCCCGCAATGCTTTAGGAAGATCCCGATCATATTCCTTTGTAATGACATTAACCGTAATATATCCAAGCGCCAGCTTCTCTTCAATTTTCATTCCGACAATGACACCGATCCCATAGCCAATTGCGTAGGCAGCTAAGTTCTGGATCTGGTTCAAATTATCCAGTACTAAGCCAAGGCCGACAACATAAACCACCACTTCGATCATGCTTAAACCCGCAGCCGTATAACGCTGCCCCTTCAACGTCAGAATCATCCTTATGGTAAAAAAAGACACGTAAACAATATTGATGATTAAGATGATGGATACCATGACAAAACTATTCTCCAGCATTTCCTAACCCCTCCAGACATGTTATCCTACAAGCCTTAATGTTCCCATTAATCAAGTCCCATGTAAAGCATCTTGCAAAAGAACAAAAAAGGAAATTTATAGAAATTTATTAAGATGTCCACACTGAAAAGGCGCTATTTTGCGATTTGATCGAAAAAAAACCATCAAGCCAAAGAATGGCACTGATGGTTTTCTATTACATTTGAAATCGGCTGACTGTATCTTTTAAAGTTTCTGCCATTGTAGACAAGTTATTTGCAGCTGCTGTGATTTCCTCCATGGAAGCTAATTGCTCCTCAGCTGAAGCCGCAACATTTTGAGTATGGATAGTTGATGCCTTCGAAACAGTTGAAATTTCATGGACGGTTGCTGAGATTTCCTCTGTGCTAGCCGACATTTGTTCTGCTGTAGCGGCCATCTCATCCATTCTCGCACTCATATCTTTCATGGAGTTAAGGATTTCCCGGAAGCTCCCTTGAGTCCCTTCCACAATCTCCAGACCACTTAGCACTTCATGTTTTACTGTTTCAATCGAATCATTGGATTGCTCCATATCAATTTGTATCTGATTAATCAAATCTGAAATCTGAGAAGAAGATTTTTGCGATTGTTCCGCGAGCTTCCTGACCTCTGAGGCAACCACGGCAAAACCTTTGCCATGTTCACCTGCCCTTGCTGCCTCAATGGCCGCATTTAATGCTAGTAAATTGGTTTGGTCTGCAATCTCGCTAATCGCCTGCGAGATAGTATCAATTTCCCTGGACCTTTTATTCAACAAACGAAAAACTTCTCCTGTTTGTTCAACGGAAGTGTGGATCCGATTCATTTGACTTGCTGTCTCTTCGACAAATGTTTCCCCCTGCTTTGCATGAACACTTGCTTGTGAACTTGACTCAGCAATTAAGGAAGAAGTCTCTGCAATTTCCGCCACTCCTCTTGCCAGTTCCGCCAGGGCTCCTGCACTTTCCTCTATCCCTTGTGCTTGAGCATCCGAACCGCTAGCGACTTGTTGGATAGCCTCCGTTATTTGCTCTGTCGCTCTGCTTGTCTGTTCAGCGCCTGCTGTTAGCTGTTCAGATGAAGCTGCAACCTGCTCTGAAGTTTCAAGTACATCCTGCAGCATTGTACTCAAGCTTTTTTTCATGCTATGATAGCTTTTCGCAAGATCACCAAGCTCATCTCCGCTGTTATCTTCAACCACAGCTGTAAAATCTCCGGCTCCTGACTTGATCATCGCTGCTGCAATAGCATCCAATCTTCTTTTTAAACTACGTGTAAACCAGTAGATTCCTATAAATGCGAGGAGTAAAACGATAACGACCTGAATCAAAAATTTGGTCATAAAAGAAGACAAAATTTGTCCGATGATGCCGTCTGGAGCACCAACGTACAGAATTCCGATTGCCTTGCCGTTCTGATCAATTATAGGCTCATAAGCTGTTTGGTACGTGTGACCTGCCACATTTGCCTCTCCATAATATGGCTTTCCTTGTTTTAGCACTACGTCAGCAACCTCTGCGGAAACTGTTGTCCCAACAGCACGCTTACCCTCTAGCATTACATTTGTGGCAATCCGAGTGTTTTCCTGAAAAATAGTGACTGTATCCCCTGTATCCTCACCAATTTTGTCTACTAGCTCAAAATGGTCATTAAAAACCTGATCCCCCTTATATAGCCTACCGTCTTTGATTTCCCACTCACCTGGATATTCATTAGCAATATATCGCTTGCTTAAAGCCAAGTCCCCTTTTGCTTTTTCCACTGCAAAAGTTTTAATCCCTGCCGTCACTTCTCTGGTCACGATGACACCAATGATCGCAGAAATCAATAGAACCGTGCCAAGTACAATTAAATTGATTTTCGTCCCTAATTTCAATTTTAGACCCGTCCCGTTTTTTCGCAAAATACTTTCCCCCCTTGATGAAACTGTCTCTATATTATTGTGATGATAGAAACAATTTGTACCTAGGATATATCGGAGGTTTCCTGTATATATGAATTATTCGACATGAAATTTCTTAAAATGGACAAATTTGCGAACCGCAAGGAAAAATTAGAGCTTTATATATGAAAAGGGCAAGCTCCTTGGTCGTTATCTAAACTCCCCGTAATTTTTCCACCTC
The DNA here is from genome assembly GCF_030814065.1 of Mesobacillus stamsii. Taxonomy (NCBI): domain Bacteria; kingdom Bacillati; phylum Bacillota; class Bacilli; order Caryophanales; family Bacillaceae; genus Mesobacillus; species Mesobacillus stamsii. Next base: position 427 of record NZ_JAUSUN010000023.1, on the reverse strand, counting down.
CATAAGGGCATCTTTCGAGCGGAATGATACCCTTATTTGAGCAGTTTCACCTCTATAAGGGCATCTATCGAGCAGAATGATACCTTTTTGCGAGCACTTCCACCTCTATAAGGGCATCTTTCAAGCGGAATGATACCCTTTTGCGAGCAGTTCCATCTCTATAAGGGCATCTTTCGAGCGGAATGATACCCTTATGCAAGCAGTTCCATCTCCGTAAGGGTATCTATCAAGCGGAAAGATGCCTTGATTCCAGTAGTAACCTCCCTTATTTATATAATTTTGGTTGTTCTTTGGCTTTATTGTTTTTTTCCAGTAACAAAAAAAGAACAGCTATATTAGCTGTTCTTTCGTTTGCCCGGCGGCGTCCTACTCTCACAGGGGGAAACCCCCAACTACCATCGGCGCTGAGAAGCTTAACTTCCGTGTT